>JBDROH010000018.1:0-8123 GCA_043810285.1 archaeon | reverse complement strand
CAAAAACACCGTCGTCATCTTGACCTCCTGTGTTCGGTCCCGACGTTAAATCAGAAAAAAACAAAACGGGAGCTGCTGCACTAACAGAACTAATCAAAAATATAAAAAACAAAAACACTAAAATAAATTTCTTATCCATCTCCTTCAAATATCTTAAGAGAGACGAATTTAAAAATTTTTCCCTTAGCAACCCCAATTCTTTCAGCAGATTTTTCCTTAAAAGTATTTAATTTCTGATCCAATTTCCCCAGTTCCGATTGTACTTTTAATTTTTGTTCCTCAGATAAACCAGCATTCTCTAAACGAGTCCTGGTCCTTTCAAGTTGTGCTTCCTGAACTCCAATAAACCTTTCAGTTCTTTGTTCTACTCTTTCAAGCCTTCTTTCTCTAGCAGCCACTAAACCCTCTTTAGATTCAATCTCTACTAAAATTTCTTCAAGTTCCTCGTCAGATTTTCCAGACAAAACTTTGTGCCTATTTAGAACAATCTCCCTTTTCTGAAGAACCTTCTGTTCCATTGCGTCATTACGAATCAAAGCTCTTTCGTAAAGATTCTCAAAACGGTCAATCTTCTCGTCGCTAGCATTGTTATTCCTAAATCTCTCAAGAGCACGAATATGAATTTCTTCCGCTTGCTCTCTATGTTTCTCAAATCTATTTTGAATCCGCGCCATCATCTCCATATCTTTTACTGAACGACCCCCATCATTTGATTTCTGTGTCCCAATCTTTTCTAAAACTTCTTCAGCATTGGCAACAAAACCCTCATATCTCTCCCGAGCTTTCTCAGCCCTCTCAGGATCTTCCTCAGCAAACGCTTCAGCTTCAGCCAATCTTTTTTCAGCTAACTCCAAAGCTCGCTCAATTTTCCTTTCCTGATTAAATATAAAAGCAAATCCTATTCTATCAAAAGTATCTTCAAAAAAACCTATACCTCTAGCCTCCGGAATCTCAACTTCTCCAGAATCCTCTTCTACAGCAACTACAAATCCAAGTGTTCCAACTAATAAAAAAACCATTAAAAATAATACACTTATCTTTTTCATTTTAACCTCCTTTCAACCTCTCCTAATATCCGCCCCACGACCATCCATAACTCAGATATTAAATCCCATATTCAAAAACTTCATCATAAGGTATAAACCAACTCACAACACTGCTCTTCGATGCCCGTTCCATAATTTTCCGAAACAACCTAATAGAATTCCCATGCGCCGAAATCGCAACGTTAACCTTATTCTTTCCTATAAATTTCTTTAAATCCTTAATAAAATCCTTTACCCTTTTCTCAACATCTGCAAAACATTCTCCTCGAGGTGGGCGGTCTTTTGTCCCATATCCTCGATGCCATTTATCATATTGAGCCTGCCCATATTTTTTAATTATCTCTTTATGAGATTTTCCTGATAAATTACCATAGCTCCTTTCAATCATCCTATTATCTTCGAGAATAAATTTACATTCTGGATGATACTTCAAAACGGTATTCAAGGTATCTTTAGAACGTGAAAGCCGTGTTTGAATTGCAACCTGAAATTTCTTATCTTTAAGCTTTTTTGCAATTTTATTCGCATGTTTCATCCCTTCCACCGTCAATTTCGCATCTATCTCTCCAGTAAACATCTCATCCCGATTAAACGTTGTCTGCCCATGTCTAAACAAATAAATCTTAAACTTACACCTTTTCATAACTTTCCTAAGTTTCATCAATATAAAAACATTTTTATAATGGTGGTCCTTTCATAAGATATGATAATTCAATGGATTATACTTGGGATTTTCGCAATAATTATATTCGCATTTCTAAAAATGGACCACCATCTTAGAGTAGCTAAACTAGTAATCCTTGCAATGATTGGGATTCTAATTTATTTTTCAGTAATGGGGGTATTCTCCTCTGAACAAATAAACCTAGCATCTCCCCAAGGAATCGTCCAAGCAACATATATCTACTTTGGATGGATTGGAGAAACAACCGGCAAATTATGGGACATCGGAACAGACACTGTAAATTTGGTCGGTAACGCTGTCAAGGTTAATAACTCTAGCGAAGGTAAAACGAGGAGATAAGCCTGACATGGGGACTTGAACCCAGAGCGTTTAGGTCTTCACAATTTATTGTATCTGAAGACCTGAGCGCGAGTTAGACCTCAGCATTACCAACGTGGGAGGGGTTCGGGACAAGATTTATTAAGTGTTTAACCTAAGTATCTTCATGAAGGATGTAGCTTCCGCAGGCAGTGTAGGTATTAAAAAACCTAATTATTTAATCTCATTATTTGGATTTCTTATGGGAACAACAATTTCAATTGTTCTATACTTTTTCTTTCAGTTTATTCTAGGTCTTTATAATTATCTTAATGATTTTCCCGGAATATTGGATGAGATTTTCTTATATATTTTGATTTTTTCCCAGGCAATATTTCCATTATTGGGAGCATATATTTTATATCGATTTTTTAAAGAAAATGAAAATTTGAGGAAAGGAATCTTGATTAGTTTTGTTGTCGGAGTCTTGATATTTCTATTTATGTTCACATTTTATTTATCTAGGGGGGGGATGAATATAGATACAATGAGGCACTTATCAATGAAGATTTTGATTATTGCAATAAAATAAGAACTAATTGGCTCAAATCAAGATGTAATGAGAACCTTGATTTAAAAATTAATAATCCATTGGCATGTAAATCAATCTATAGTTGTTATATTGACATGCCAGATAATTGGTTCGAAAGTGCAGACTTAAATTATTGTGGTAATTCTGAAATTGCCGCTTCAGTCAAAGTCGTTATTGCTAAAACTGGATCTTTTAGGGATGCGATGTCTGCAGTAAATATATCTGGAAATGAACTTTCATTCGAAGTTAGTCGTAGTAATGCAGAGTATGAATTAATTGGAATTGATTTGGCAATTGGTGTTGGAGAGGATGTGTATCATGAAAAATTAACAAGCGATATCCCCCTTCCTGGCGACATTAAAAAGATTATAATTGAAAACAATGAGCGTAAATATGGCGAGGCTAAGTATGTATATGCGGCTCCAATAATTTATCAAAAAGGCATAAAAACTTCCTGTATGCGTCTTTAAGATGTCTCATCGCTACGAATTGCATAAAGCCTGACATGGGGATTGAACCCACGACCTCCACATTACCAATGTGACGCTCTACCAACTGAGCTAATCAGGCATATAACTTCCTACCCCCTAAATTTATAAATGCTTTCTTGATGAAGTAACTATGGAAGATAAAGATTTTGACCTTGCTATAGCTTACGACAAATTTAAACAAAAATATGCGTTACCTGCGTTTGACAAGTTATCCGAAGATTTTGATATAGAAAAAACAATAGATAAAGAACCTATTTTTTTAATTCGAGAAATCCGAAGAACGATTAATGAAAAAATTTCAGCATATATGCACCTATTTGAAACTCTTATCAATCCAACTGCAACTCCAATGTTTATATTTTCCATCTTACGAAAAATAGACGAAGACAACAAAGAAAAAATCAAAGACGTTTATAAAAAAATTTCAAGATTGCAAATTAAAGCTATGAAACTAGACACAATTTATTCTGAGAAATCCGAAGTAGAATTTATTAAAACCTCATTTAATGAATGGCAAGATTTGAAGAAGATAATTTTTAGTATTATTGAAAAATTCGATGAAAGCATCGAAGAAGAGAATAGTTTAAAAGAACGAAGTTACTTCGGTTAATAAATCTTTAATTACAAACCTCTTTTCTCGGAACTGATTCCACTGTGAATGGACAAGTTAGATTATCATCAACACCAAACATATCACTTCTAACAAACTCCGTTGAAAAAATCACAGAGTTGCCAAATCCAACTTCCTTTTCAACCAACTCAAAATCTAACTCATTATTCTCCGCGTCAACTAAAGTATACCTTATCCCAAACTTACCACTAACATCCCTATCAAAACTATAAACTTCCATAGAACAATGTATAACTATTCTTACACATCCTTTAACTCCAATTTCTGTACACTCAATACTCTTTTCAAAGTTCCTCAAGGAATACTGAATTTGTTGCATCCTACAATTAGATATGTCCACTACCTCTCCAAAATTATCCCCTCCTAAAGAATCCTCCATCCCTCCAATTCCCCCAACCTCTTTCATTTCTTCCACTTCTCTAATATTTTCTAAATTCGGGCTACCATCTAAAAGTTTGTTATTATTAACTTCTTCCAAAACTTTATCTCCAAAAACAAAAAGTATCCCTGCAACAATTATCAAAATTATCATAATCCATAAAATAATATGAAACGACTTCACCATCCCCATAACCAAGCTAAGAAGTTTATAAGTTTATTGAAACAAAAATCCTAAATCAATTTCCATCGCAACCGTCGGCATTTTAATCTTCCAGTTTTTTAGAACTCTTGGGGCAATCTCACCAATAAACCCAATATCTTTTCCATCAACAATAACCTTCCCGCAACGTCCAATAATATAATTTGAATTCTCAACATTTTCTAAGATATATTTCTCACCAAGCATCTTAAAAAAATAATCGACAACTTGTTTTAATTCGGTAAAGTTCACTTTCTCATTAATCATCGCAATTGCCAATCTCTCAATTTCATCTACTCCAGTTTCTGAATTTTCTGAATTGCTCCTAGAAAAAACTCTTCCAGTTTCAAAAATATTCTGAGGATATCCTGCATCTGAATTTTCCGATAAAATCTGTAAGACATTTGTCAAGATATCTATCCTGAGAACGTCTCGCCCCATCTTCGAGTCTTCTACTTCGATAAAATCATTATAATCAAAATGCATTTTTTTAATATCCTTTTTAGTAGTAAGATGAAATGATGAAGTCTCCAAAAATCCCAGTCCTGCAAGAATATTTCCAATAATCCGTTTTGTCTTCCCAACTGAATCCTCAAAAGCAATAGTCGAAATATTCGGAATCTCAGGTTCAAAATTTTTATAACCATAGGCAATAGCAATTTCTTCAGTTAAATCAATCCAGTGCAAAATGTCAGTCCTGTAAGCCGGAATAAGTGCAACTGATTTTCCGTTGCTATTTTCATAACCAATACCCATTCGACCTAAATAACTTTTAACTTCCTTTTCACTCAACTTTATCCCAAGTGTCTTCTCAATATTTATAATATCAAACTTCAACTTCTCACAAGACATATTCGGTGAAACAAAATTTCCTCCCTTTGAGTCCTTAATATTCATCTCATAAATTTTTCCACCCATCTCATAAATCGTCGCAACAATTATATTCATACACTTTTTTAGATAAGCCAAATTATGTCCAGAACATTCAATAAAAATTTCACGTGTCTTCTCATCAATCCTTCCTGTTTCCTGAGAATTAATAATAGGGGGCATACTTAAAATCTTATCATTGGCATCAATAAAAATCGGAAAAACTTCTGCACCTTCGAGCAAATTTGCATACTCCCTCCCTACAGGATGTCCTCGAAGAATTTGCATTCCAGTCATCTCTTGACGTGCCTCAAGTGGTAAAAACTTTATATCTTCAGGTTTCTTCGCCATAAATCTAATAGGCAACGTAATCTTGTCAAGAGGATAAATTCCGATAGCCAATTTTTTTCTCTTCCGTCCAATAGAATTATGTAATTTCTCTTGAATATCAATTAACTCCTTAATTTTCTCATCGGTAAACTTTAACTCCTTAACAATCGCACAAACGGTATACGGTCTAACAGCCTTTACAGAACCATCAATAGTTACAACATAATCTTTCTCCGACTTGTTAATATTAAAGTTTGCAACCTTACTTACACCTTTAAATTGATTAATCGCCCTAGCAAAATTTCCAAAAGATAACAAATCAGGCCTATTCGGAAAAACTTCAACTGATAATTCGTCATTAGTAACTTCTTGGATGGGAGTTCCCATCTCAGTAATCTTATCTTCTAACTCCTGAGTAATCTTTCCAACCTTCTTTTCCAATTCTTTTTTATTTAATGTTAATATGGTCATTTTATGATAAAACCTTAATATTATTTAACTTAATTAGTATCGCTCCTTTGCAAGGTTCTCCATTATTCATTGGAATCTTTTTAACAAAGTCAATCCATTCTCCATCCACAAAATATTCCGCAGTTCCTTTTAATTCATATCCAATACAATTTTCTTCCCAATTTCTTGCCCAAACAACCAATGAAACATCTTTATTGATTTTTATATTTTCTATAGTCTCATTAAGATAATTGTCCGAGATAATTAATTCGTTATCAGAAACAACTTTTACAAAACCTACTGCGATATTATGAGGCACTCCAGTTTTATCGATAGTTGCAAATCCTAAAGCATTATTTTCAATCATATTTTTTATTCCCCTGTTTATCATCATTTCCTCCAAAACTTCATCTCTCGCAGTTTATTTATATCATTTTTGTAAACTTCTCGTAAGTCCTTAATTCCAAAGAACTCAGTAATAATTCGGTCAAATCCCTGTCCCCACGCCAAAACTGGAATATGTTTCCCAAACATAGGAATCGTAACTTCTGGTCTAAACATCCCTGCACCTCCAAGCTCAACCCACTTCTTATGTACTGGATGAAAAACATCAACTTCCAACGAAGGCTCGGTATACGCAAAGTATGCCGGTCTAATTCTAATCTTATCATAACCCATTTTCTTATAAAACTTAATCAAATATCCTAGCAACTGTCTAAAATTAGCGTTTTCATCTACGACAATTCCTTCAGTCTGATTAAATTCAAACCCATGTGACCAATCAACCGTTTCATTCCGAAAACATTTTCCAATAGCAAAATACTTCGCAGGAAATTCCTTCGTATCTCTAATCTCCCGAAGTTTTCTAATCGAAAGCGAAGTTGTATGTGTCCTCATCAAAACCTTCTTAGCAACTTCTTCATCCCATTTGTATTGCCAACCCTTGCTTTCATCAATTCCTCCCTCGTGTGCTTGTTGTGTATTAAACAAAATACAATCAGATTTATTTTTGCATCTAGCGGGCAGTTTCCCCTTCATCCCCTTCAAATAAAAAGTATCTTGCATCTCTCTCACTGGATGGTCCTGTGCCGTAAACAACGTATCAAAAACCCAGAATCCCGTATCAACATTACCTCCAGTCATTTCCTTAAAACCCATCTCCAACCAAATCGACTTTGCATAATCTATAGCTTGATTCACAAAATGTCTTTTCCCCCCATAAACTCTCGGAACCGGCAATGATAAATCATATCGTCTAAACTTTTTCCCCTTCCATTGATTTTGTTTTATCATTTTAGGAGTCAACTGCTCAATCATATTTTTTTCTAAATCCATAGAAGAGATTTTCTCTCCCAACTTAGTCAATCTAACACTAATCTTTTTCTGATTCTCAATTTTAATAATATCCTTCCGCGACTTCAAATTCTGCAACGCCAATTTATCCTGTGCCTCTAGCGAATCAACTTCGAGAGGAAGTTTTTCAAGAAACGATTCCTCAAGCATCTTATTCATAATTTCTATAGGCTTCGCAACAAGACTTAACTTTCCCTGTTTTATTTCCACAAGTGCTTTCTTCTTCAAAGTCCCCAATGCAATTTTCGCCTCGTTATCATTCAACCCGCAAACATTCTTAATCTCACCGATAAGAATCCCTTTTTTCTCAGCAAGCTTATTCAAAAGTGCCCTCTCAGGTAACTCCTTCTTTAAATAATAAACTCCTAAAATTCCCAAGACAATAACTTCCTTCTCAGAACTCTCAATCTCCACCAATCCTTTATTCTTCAAAAATCCGAGTGCCCTAAGTACGGTTGTTTTATCTTGAGAAGTCCTTTTAGCAACCTCATCCAAATCAGAAAAATCCGAATTCAATTTAGGGAGTGTAGCTCTTTCAATTGGAGATAAAAACTCCACGAGCAATTTTTCATCCATACAAATCTATAGTTTTCATCTTTTTTAAGGTTTAGTAAATTAAAATTGGCCTCTATTCACCAAAAAACTTCTTACCGAATACCAGTCCAAACATAATTCGGACAACCTCCAATTCTATTGTTCCCAGCTTTATCAACTCTCAACAAATCACAATAATCTCGAGAATCAATTTTCACCGACGAATCAGATTTTAACGAACTAACAAAATAATATTCAGGATTC
>JBDROH010000017.1:0-10655 GCA_043810285.1 archaeon | reverse complement strand
CAAAAACACCGTCGTCATCTTGACCTCCTGTGTTCGGTCCCGACGTTAAATCAGAAAAAAACAAAACGGGAGCTGCTGCACTAACAGAACTAATCAAAAATATAAAAAACAAAAACACTAAAATAAATTTCTTATCCATCTTCTTATATTATTTTAAGATTTAAACCTTTTTATAATTAACTTAAAAAATAAAAATTCTAATCCCCCATCAAAAAATGGGGGAAGATAAAAAAATAAAATAAAAATTATTTCGTTTAACTTAAATCATCTAAGCCAAGGTCATTAACGCTAATTCTATTACGGTCTTCATCTTGAAATCTGTTTGAGCTTTTTCCTAAGATGTAAGGGGATTTTACTCCAGTCATAATTGTTATAACTCTTACTCTTCCTTGGAATTCTTTGTTAACTCTTGCTCCGATGATAACTTGTGCCTCTGGAGACAAATTTTCTGTTACAAGTCTACCAATACTATCAAATTCTTCAAGCTTTAAATCTGGACCACATGTAATGTGAATTAGAGCACCTGTTGCTCCTCGATAATCTACATCTAATAATGGATGAGTTAAGGCTTGTTGAACTGCAGCATCTACTCGCGCGTTAGAATTGTCTTCACCGATACCGATAACCGCGACGTCACCGTTCTTCATAATCGAAGAAACATCTGCATAGTCAAGGTTGATTAATGAAGGTAATGTGATTGTCTCGACGATACCTTTAATCATTGTGGATACAAGTTCATTCGCAACTGCGAAAGCCTGTTCCATTGGCAACTGGCCTGCAATATCAACTAACCGATTATTATCCAATACAATTACTGTATCAACAACTTCTCTTAGTTCTTGAAGACCAAACTCCGCTTTATCGATTCTTGCTTTTTCTGCCTCGAAAGGCATTGTAACTACCGCAATAACTACCGCTCCCGCTTCCTTAGCTAGTTGAGCAACTACTGGAATAGCTCCTGTACCAGAGCCTCCTCCCATTCCTGCTAGAACAAAAACCATATCCGAATTCGAAACAGCTTTCTTCAAGTCAGTAAGGGATTCCTTTGCAGCCTCTCTTCCTCTCTTAGGGTAACCACCACATCCGAGACCTCTTGTTAATTCTTTACCAATAAGAAGTTTCTCGTCGCATTTTGTAATTGATAAGTGAAGTGCGTCAGTATTGACACCGTAAATTGTAGCACCGTTGATACCTTTATTGAAAAGCCAAGTAGCCATATTACATCCGCAACCACCACATCCAAAAACTTTAATGTTGGCTTTTCCAGCCCTTAAATCATCAAAATTAATGGAATTTGCTTCTGCAGATTGAATCGCTTCTTTAGCAAAATCTAATGTCATTTTCTTTTTTAATTAAACCTCCTTTCAAATCTTTCAGTATGAGAAGATTTGTATGATAGTTTCCTGAAATTTCTTTCAGTATTGATGTCAGTAAGAGAGAGTTTTAATTTAAAAACATATATGTTGTTCAAAGGATGTTATCGAGGTTATTTTTTCAAAAAGTTTCTTATATTTTTCTTGAATTTATCCAAGTCTTTTGCCAAGATTTGTCCTCCTGCGGCAGGAACGTGACCACCTGCAGAGCCATCTTCCAATTCTTGAATTCCGGCTCTAAGAAGTTCCACCATATTCCTTCTTTGAGATGTATTTCGTGCAGATAACCCGAGGTAATCCCTATTATTTTTTGGACTTGAGAAAATATAAATTTGATCTGGATCTTGATGTCCAATGATTCCGCAGACGGGAGCCTTTACTTGGAATATAGGTTCAAAATAGTAAAAATTTACATCACCCAATTTTTCTTTTTTTCTTTCATATTCTTCAACGAATCTTTGGACTTCTTCTTCAACAGGTTCAGAATATTTCCTAAGTTTTTTAACTTCTTCTACAGATTTTAATCTTTGTAAAATTATGAAAGCTTCATTTAAATTCTTATCAAAATAGACTAAGAAGTTTGTGATTACACTACTTATATTCTCTTTGAATTCGTCAAGAGTCATATTTATCTGTTTAAGATGCTCGTCTATAAAATCTTGATTTTCAGGATATAAATATCCCGAATCTGTTATTACCCCTGCTAACGCGAGCCAGGGTTTTATTCCAGTAAGTTCTCCTGCAGTTCTTGAAGAAGGTATATATCCTTGATCTGTGGTTACTAGTTCTAATATTTCTTCTGGCAATGGAATTTCTCTCGGATGATGATCTGTGTAGAAAACTTGTTTAGTTTTTATTAGTTCAAGTTCTTCCGCCATAAAATTTGGTGCCAAGTCGCACATAATTATTTTGTTAAACTTTTCTAAGTCAAAATTTTTTAGTTCGGATTTATTTATTGAGTAAGTAAAACTTCCAATCTGTGTTCCCTTATTTTCACACCAATCAGAGTATAAAATTCCCGAACAGAACCCATCTCCATCGTCGTGGTGGATAATAGCCACCTTATCTTTGCTAGTAATCTTTTCTAAAAATTCTTTTGCTTCACTAAATGTTATTTCTGGCATTTGAGTATCGCGTATTTTAGTTTTATGTTTTTAATTGTAATTTTGGATATCAAGATAGATTCCTTTTCTAGTTCTAAGTTATATTTTGAGTCAATATAATATATTACCTTGAACTCTTTTCCAAATCTTTCGTCGGGCTTGCCATCTCCATTCTCGTCGATTACTTCCAAAAGTTCATAGTCATACCAAAGCCATGCTGGAGGAATTAAATTTGAAAGGGAAATATTTTCTTTTTTGAAAATGGATTTAATTTCAGGAGTTATATTAAACTCAGTTTTTAGCTTTTGAAAGTTCAATTCTCCTATTTTTGAAGTCTTCATACTATTCAAAACTTTTTGCCAGTTTAAAAATTAACTCTTCTTGAAAATGTGGTGCTAAAATCTGTAACCCCATATCTTTCTCCTCTATCTTTCCTACCGGGATTGAAATTGCTGGAAGTCCAGCGATAGATGCAGGAGTCGTAAAAACATCGTATGAGTACATCTCCTCAATAGAGATTTTCTCTCCAATTTTATGAGGAGTTCGTGGAACCGTCGGAAGAATTATAGCATCGACCTCTTGGAATATCTTTTCAAATTGTTGCTTAATGAATTTCCTTGCTTTCAATGCTTCCCTATAATATTTTCCCTCGTGTTCAGCTTTTGTAATCTCTGAGCCTCCAATTATTCTTCGGATAACTTCAGGACCTGCAAATTCCTCAATTTTTCTACCAAATCTTCTACCATCAAATTTCCTCGTTGCCGAAAAGAATTCAGTATAGACAATTATATAATAAGTCTGAATCATAATATCCAACGGAAGATTTATTTTTTTTATTTTCCAGTTATTTTTCTTCGCTATTTCAGTAGTCTTTGATTCAATTAATTCCGCAATTTCTTTACTACAAAAATTTTGAACATCTACCAAACCAATAAGTTTCTTCTCGGAAATCTTTTCTTTCGGAGAATCTTTCGTTGTCTGATCAAAATTATCCTGTCCTTTAATTACATCAAAGATTAATTTTGCATCTTCCGAGGAATTAGTCAAAGGTCCGATACAGTCAAAAGACATTGCCATATCTATCAACCCATAACGTGATACTGCACCATAAGTTGGCTTTAGTCCAGTTACTCCGCAATGTGATGCAGGGTTTCTAATCGAACCACCAGTATCAGAACCCAATGCGAAATCACAAAGTTCTGCAGCAACTGCCGATGCTGAACCGGAAGAAGAGCCTCCAGGAATCAAGTTTTCATTTCGCGGATTTTTTGTTGGACCAAAAGCCGACGTTTCTCCAGATGCTCCGCAAGCGAACTCATCCATATTTACCATCCCTAAAATTATTGCATCTTCTCCAAGGAGTTTATTAATAACTGTAGCATTATATGGCGAGACATAACCCTCGAGAACCTTAGAGCCACAATTAGTTTCCAATTCCCTCACAGATATATTTGACTTTACTGCAAAACAAAGTCCGGCGAGCTTACCAACATCACCACCTTCCTTAATTCTTTTATCTATCGCCTTCGCCTGTTCAATTGCATTTTCATTTAGTCTTAAAAAAATATTCAAGTCTTTTGTTCTCGGTGTAGATATCTTTTTTGAAAACGCCATAACATTTTTTACAGCAGTTAGTTCACCAGATTTTATTTTTTTAAGTTTAGGCTTGAGCGTCATTCTGAAATCTCTCTAATTAATTTATTTACTGGTTGAATGTCCGAGTCATTAGTTATAATTACATCAAAATTCTTTTCATATTCTTTTTGATTTTGTTCTTCTCCAGGATTTAGGAATCCTATCTTAAGTAAATTATCGTAATTGAATCCTATCGCCATTCCTAAATCTCCTAGACTATCTCCTAGGAGTATTACGTTTTTTCTATCTTTTATTTTATTGTAAATTTCAGGATAATCGTGAATTACAGTTTCATCTTTATTCATTACGTGAATTATCGGTTTTGAAATATTTGTTGCTTTTCCATTGTTGTCAAAGGTATAGAGATTAGTTATGATATGAATATTATCATAATATATGCCTTCTTTTTCGAGAAACATAGGTATTGCATTTCCAACCCCACTCGAAGAGATGATCACTAATGGAACTTGTTTTTGGTGGAGATAGTCGAATAGTTCTTTTGTTTTATCACGCAATTTTATTATCCCTGTGCCGACAATTGCTTCAATGTCTTTTTTATTTAATCCTGATTTTATCAATAATTTAGAGTGTAATGTCCACCATTCCTGCATTGCTTTTTTCTTTTCGTTGATTGGAATAGTAGGATCTATCTCGAGAGGATGATATCTGTCAAAAAGAGCATGAGCTTCTTTTGTATATTCATTAGATAAATAATTTCCATTTCTTAGTATAGAAACAATTGAAGAAATATTTTCGTTTTTGTTAGATTGTGAGTAAGTTAGGGTTCTATCGAAATCTGCTAGGATATGGAGTTTTTTGAAACCTTGTTTTTGCATTTCTTTTTTTATTCGTTCTAATCTTTCTTCATTAGGGATTATTACATTGCTCATTTTTTCCAATCCCCCTTTTCCGCAACAATTGAATCGTCCTTGACAAATGGTGCATTTAGAAACATCAAATCTCTAAACTCAGGATCCGTGTCCCAACCATCACCTTCTTCTCGACATCCACCCCCATTTTCAAAATGCCCTTCCGTAGCCTTAATCTTAGATAATTTCAAAGCAAACTCATCTAAAAGTTTCTTCGCATTTTTCTTAATATCTTCTTTTTCTTTCTCAGTTACCTCACGCCACTCGAAACTTTCCATCATTAAAATTATCAGATGCAGAAGTTTATAAATTTGGGGTTATTACTCATTCTATGGAAGATTGTATATTTTGCAAAATTATTCGTGGAGAAATCCCCTGTCAGAAGATTTTAGAAGATGATAATTTTATTGTAATTAAAGATGCGAATCCAAAGGTTATTGATCACTTGCTTGTAATTCCAAAAGAACATTATGAAAAGTTTTCAGATATATCTTCAGAATTATACGGAAAACTTTTAGAGATTGCAAAAAAAGCTGTAGAAAAATTAGGAGTGAAGGAGTTTAATTTAGTCGTGAATAATGGTCGGACCGCAGGACAACTTATGCCTCATTTTCATTTACATATTCTACCTAGAAAAGAAGGCGACGGATTTAAGTTGAATGTTTAAAATTATTACTTTTTCTTCTTCCCTAAATCCAACTTAATATGAACATCTTTAAGCTGTTCGCCTGAAAGCGGACTAGGTGCATCGACCATCAAATCCTTAGCTTCCTTGTTTTTAGGAAAAGCAATAGTTTCCCTAATTGATTCCACTCCAAGAATTACCTGAACAAGCCTATCCAATCCCCACGCGATTCCGCCATGAGGTGGCGC
The DNA here is from genome assembly GCA_043810285.1 of archaeon. Taxonomy (GTDB): domain Archaea; phylum Nanobdellota; class Nanobdellia; order Pacearchaeales; family GW2011-AR1; genus JAGVXH01. The sequence continues at coordinate 4,802 of JBDROH010000017.1, read as the reverse complement.
TCCAAACTTAAGTGCATCTAATAAGAATCCAAATTTTTCTTTCTGCTCTTTCTTCTCTATCCCAAGTACTTCGAAAACTTTTGTCTGGATTTCTTCTTCGTGGATTCTAATTGAGCCACCACCAATTTCAACCCCATTTAAGATTATATCATATGCAATCGATTTTGCAGTTTTAGGATCTTTATTGAATGATTCCATTTCAGGATGGGTGAACGGATGGTGTATCGCAACGGTTTTGTTTTCTTCCTTCGAGTATTCAAATAATGGAAAATCAACCACCCAGCAGAAAGCAAATTCTTTCAAATCCTTTTTATCTTTTCTCAAATCTGGCCTATCAGTTTTATATTTCTTCATTGCTTCATCATGACTTATCTTTTGAAACGGAGTTTTAACATCAACATTCAAAATTTCCTTCCAGATTTTTGCTATAATCTTCTCAGTTAAAGCCATAATATCTTCCTGGCTAACAAAAGACATCTCAACATCTAATTGCGTAAACTCCGGTTGTCTATCTGAACGAAGGTCTTCATCTCGCATACATCTCGCAATCTGAAAATATTTTTCAAATCCTGCAACCATTAAAAGTTGCTTGAATAATTGCGGAGATTGTGGGAGTGCAAAAAATTTCCCTGGTTGTGTTCTCGATGGAACAATATAATCTCTAGCTCCCTCTGGTGTCGACTTCGCAAGCATTGGAGTCTCAAATTCATTAAACCCTTCTTCGTATAATGTATCCCGAATTATTCTTATAATCTTACTTCTCAAAATTAAATTCTTCTGCATTTCTGGCCTTCTCAAATCTAAATATCGATATTTTAATCGAATATCTTCCCCTACCTCGTCGTTATCTATATCAAAAGGCAGAGCAGAACATTTATTGTATACCTCGAATTCTTGAATTTTTATCTCAACATTTCCCGCAGGTGAATCTTTATTTTCTGTTCCCGCCGGCCTTGAACTAACCTGCCCCTTAATTCGAACACAAGATTCCTTCGTTAACGATTTCGCGACTTCAAAATTTGCCTCGTCCTTCGCCGTAACAATCGTTTGAACCGCCCCAGTTAAATCCCGAATTTCTAAAAAAGTTATTTTCCCATGCTCCCTAATTGTATCCACCCATCCAGCTATCTCTACAACGTTACCCTCGAGACTAGAGAGTTCCTTAATCATCGTTCTTTCCATAATCAGATATATTATCAGGGTTTTTAAAATTGTGGTTAAGTTTTTATAGTGATTTTATTTCAACTAATTATGAACGAAGAAAACAAAAGACTTTTAGTTGCCGGAATTGCAGGTGCATCAGGTGGAGTATTAGGTGCCGTTTGTGGTTCAAGTAGTTTGCTCGTAGTCACATGTGTTTCTGCCGTAGCTGCGGTCTTGATTGCTTGGGGAATTAACGGAATGTTGAATTAATCTTTAAACAACCCTACAAAACTTCCTTCAAAATATCCGCAACTTCTTTCCCACTAACTTCCCCCCTAAACTTCCCCATAACCAATCCCATATATGCACCTTGTGACAACCCAGGATTTTCTTTGATAAATTTCTCAACTTCTTCTTTCAAATTAATATCTGATTTTTCCATTGCCTCATCGAGAGTTTTCCCTAGAACGATTTTTTGCATCACAGTTCTAACATCATTCTTCGATATCTTTTTCCCAACCTCTTCCAAAATACTCTCCAATAAATCGACATTTAATATTTCACTTACTTCTTCCAAAGATTTCCCTTCTTTTTTTGCAATCTCCTTTTGAAAAAGCGTAAGAGATTTTGCTATCAACTCTGGACTTTCGATTACATGATTCAATGTCTTGAAATCCTCAACCTTATTTTGTTTCAAAATTAATTTTACTAGTTCATCATTTAGTCCAAATTCGTCGAGGTATGACTTATGTTCTGATGTAAGCTTTGGAAGATTCTTTTTAGTTTCATTAATTAACTCTCGCGAGATTTTCAAAAGCGGAACATCAGTTTCAGGATACATTCTTGCAGCCCCAGGCATTGGCCGTTGAAACACAGAAGTCCCATCGGGAAGCGCACCACGAACCTCGTTTTTACAATCATTATCTTTAACGCATTCTTTCTGTCGCGAGATTTCCATATCAATTGTCTTAATCATCATCTTCGGATCCTGGAATCCTTTAATCTCAACCCTCTTACTTCCCTTAATTGAAACATTAACATCCTGACGAATAGTCCCTATTCCTCGCTTAACATCACAAGCCCTTAATATCTCTCCAATTTTCATAGCGACTTCCTTGCACTGACTCGGAGAATAAATTTCTGGTTTCGTCGTAATCTCAACAAGCGGAATCCCCAACCTATCCAACTTGAACGTTTTTGTTTTCTCGCCCTCTGAAACTTTTCTCGCCGAATCTTCTTCCAACGCAATTGTTTCAATCCCTACCTTCCCTTCAGAAGTTTCGACATAACCATCGTGAGCAATCAAAACAGTTCTCTGAAATCCCGACGTATTTGTCCCATCAACGACAGTTTTTCTCATCACCTGAGTTACTGGAAATATTTTACAATCAAATAATTCAGAAATTTGTAAAACGATTTTTAGTGCATTAATATTAATTTTATTGGGAGGAGATTCGTCGAGTTCAACTAAGCAGTTAGTATCATAAACTTGGTAAATAAAACTTTTATTTTTCATCTTCTCATGAGTTGCAGCAACATCAATTTCTCCAGTTTCACCAACTACAGGGTTCAATGTTCTTTCAACAATATATTCGGGTTCGTCATTTCTTAAAATAGAAGGACAATTACAAAATAATTTATTTGTGTTAAGTTGCTGATGAACTTCTAATCCAATTTTAAGACCAATTTTTTTATAGTCGTGTTCCATATTCTTGCTTAAGACAATAGCTTTAAATAATCTTTCTTATTTAATTATTTAAGGAGGTTATATGGTAAAAAAGAAGTCTATTAAAGAATCTACATCAGCTCAGGATGTTCCAGAAGGAATAAAAATTTTAGCAGTATTTTGTTTTATCGGCGCTTTTATTTCTTTTATTGTGGGAGGATTTTTATTCAGTTTTGCAGATAATGTTTCTCAGAATGCCGCTATTTTTGTTGAGCAAGGAATAGAAATTCCAAGTCCAATGACATTAATCCTCTTCGGAATTGTTTTATTGGGTTTTGCGGTTTTTGAATATTTCCTTGCAAAAGAGATACTTAAACTGAAAAATTGGGCAAAAAATGCTCTCGTTATCCTTTCTGTTTTTGGAATTATCGCCGCTATAGTGAATATAAAAGAAAAATTCACTTCTAGTGGAATATTCTCATTGCTTATGAATGGATTAATTATCTGGTATTTAACATTTAGAATAGGGACAAGAAAAATACTCAAATAATTTTAGCTTTTTATTTTTTATCTAATTCGTTGGAGATATTCTCCAACATTTTTTCTTTAGGGTTCCAGTTTTTATGTCCAAGAACCCAACCAAGTTTAACAAGTGCAGTTTCAGATAGCATATCTTCTAGGAAAATTATGCCAGTCTTTTGTAGTTCTCGCCCGGAAGAATATACATTAGGATTTAGTTTACCATAAATAGTTTGAGCTGTTGCACAGATTACCATTCCGTTTTGAATTGCCTTTTTTATTTTTGGAAGCCAATTTGCCGAAGAGGATTTCCCAGGAACCTGGCCAAGTCCAGTAACTTCTAGGATTAATCCCTTATAACCTTGCTGTTCATAATATTCAATTATTGAAGGGTCTTGTCCTGGATGAATTTTAATTAAAGTAACCTTATCCTGAAATTTTGTATCAAGTTTTGGCTTGTTATCTGAGCGAGCATTAAAGGTTTTCAAAATGTTTAATTTTTCCGACGTAATTTCCGCGATTGGAGTATCGTTAACTATTTTGAAAGCATCTCTTCGAGAAGTGTGCATCTTTCGAACCTTGGTCGCAGGCATTGCTATACAGATTTTGTCGTCGGAAGTTTTATGTCCGATTAGTGCAATTTCAGCGATGTCAGATATTGCATATTCTGCAGAACAGATTAGATTAAGTGCAGCGTCTGTTGAAGCTCGATCGATAGAACGTTGAGAATACGTTAATGCAATTGGTTTGTTCAAATCTAGAATAAAAAATGAGAGTGCAACTGCAGTATAATGTAACGTGTCAGTTCCATGAGTTATAATTATACCGTCAACAGATTTATCCTTCAAATATTTTTCACATGTCTCGGCTAGTTTTTTCCAATCCGCGAAGGACATATCTTCTGAAAATTTCATAAAAGGATTATCAATTTTTGTAATGTTACATATGTTCTTAATTTCTGGAGCAATATTTAATACATCCTCCGCATCGGTAGGTATTACTCCACCAGATTTTGGATCCAGCCTAGACGAAATTGTCCCTCCAGTAATTATAACTACAACATTTCTTAATCTAGGATTTTTTTTTAGAACAACCTCTTTTCTCTCTTTTGGTTTCACTTTCTCTAAAACTTTAGCGTTAAGGATTTCTCCTTCTAGAATTCCAATATTATAACCTGATTCCAATTTTAGTAAAATAACTTCTGAATCGTGGGACTCGAGAACATGACCTTCCCATAACTTGCTTTTTGTTTGCAATGCAACCTTATCTCCAGGAGCGAATGTTTTCATTTTCATATCCTAATGAGTTTTAGAAGATATAAAAATGTTTGGAGTTCAGTATCTCCGCACATGATTAATTACTTCTAAATTACTCCAAAAGATTTATAAATATAACCTATCTAATAGATAAGTATGAAAAGGGTCAAGATAATTGAAAAATCAACACTCATATTAAAAGGAATAAAATGTTTTGT
>JBDROH010000016.1:0-19313 GCA_043810285.1 archaeon | reverse complement strand
CGAAAGTGGATTTGGAAGTCTTAAGAGAAAGTATGGCGGATCAGTTTTAGCTAAGAGAGCCAAAGATTTGAAAGTTGAGATTTATTGTAAGGCCATAAGCCATAACTTAGAGCTAGGTTCTTAGAGATTTTCAACAGAGCCTTTAAGTTTATTTCTTCTTTAAGCTTAGAAATAAATGTTTCCAAATCCATTGTTGTGATTTCTGGTGAGTCTCTTGTTCGGACTGCGATTTTATTTTCAGTTTTTTCTTTTTCACCAATAGTGACAATATAGTTAAATCTTTGAATTTGAGACTCTCTTACTTTTTTCCCTATCGATTCATTTTTATCATTGATTTCAACTTCAAATCCTGCATCGAAAAAGTTTTGGTAAACTTCATTAGCGTAATCCTTAACATTATCATTTAGAGTCACGATTTTTATTTGATTTGGAGAAAGCCATAAAGGGAATTTTCCATCTATATGCTCGGTATAGATTCCTAGGAATCTTTCAATGGAACCATAAACTACTCTATGGAGCATAATTGGTCGTTTAATATTTCCTGTTTCGTCGGTGTATTCCAATTCGAATCTTTCAGGTAACGCCATATCTAACTGAATTGTAGAACACTGCCAAGTCCTTTTTAAGGAGTCTTTGATGTGGAAATCTATCTTGGGTCCGTAAAATGCTCCATCTCCTTCGTTTATTGTATATTTCATTTTTCTATTTTTTAAAACTTCTTCGAGTGTTGTTTCTGCCAAATCCCAAATTTTTTCAGAGCCTATTTTTTTCTCTGGACGAGTGGATAATTCTATGTGGTCAATTTTGATGTCGAATGTTGAAAATAATTCAATTATAATTTCGATGATTTTTTCTATTTCGTTTTTTAATGTTTTTTCCGTACAAAAAATATGGGCATCATCTTGGGTGAATTGAATTACTCTCATTAGTCCGCCCAATACCCCTGAGAGTTCTTTTCTATGAACCTCGCCAAGTTCGCCAATTCTTAAGGGTAATTCTCGATATGATTTTGGAGATGTTTTATATACGAGCATTCCCCCAGGACAATTCATTGGTTTGATTGCAAACTCTCTATTTTCATATTCTGTTTTAAACATATTTTCTTTAAATGTTGACCAATGTCCCGATATTTCCCAAAGTTTTTTGTCGAGGATTTTTGGTGTTGAAATTTCAGAGTATCCCTTAGTTCTGTGAAGTTCTCTCCAATATTCGATTAATTTGTTTTTTAGATGAAGGCCTTTTGCGTGCCAGAAAACCATTCCAGGGGCAGAACTATTGAAACTCCATAAATCCATTTTTCGTCCAATAATTCGATGATCATTCTCTTCAATTTTTGAAGTATCTAATTTTGATTTTTGAAGTTGGTGAAGTAATCGACTTCGTTCTTCATCAGTTAATTCTTCTTCAATTTTTTTATTTCCTTCAACTAAAAATTCACGAGATAGTTCAGATAAGGGATGACCTTTTACTTTTAGCTCGAATGTTTTGTAATAACCAAAAGGGGCTTGGATTACATTGAATTTATTTAGTCGCTTTGCAGTTTCGTTTAAGAGTTTTATTGCTGTTTCTGGTTTTCCGAGATTAGTGGATAGGTGTGCGTAAGGATATAAAACAATATTTTTGGTTTTGACATTCATCGCGATTTTTTCAATGTCTTCGACTAGTTTTATTAGTGTTTCATTTGAATCTCCTTTTTCTACGGCGATCATTACAACAAGGCAATCTTTTGATTCTCCTTCAAGTTTTTGGTCTGGCGCGATTTCATCAATAGACTTTAATGCTTTTTTCAAGGCCTTGAAATTAATATAATCGCAGTGTAGATTTAATGTTTTCATATTTTAGATAAAACGAAAGAATTTATAAAGATTTGTGCCGTGTTTTTTATAGCGAGGTAAGTTCTAAGAGCTTCCATTGCTAGTTAATATAAAAAAATAAAAATGGTGGAGATAGTAAATAGATGTCCTACAGGTATTGAAGGTTTTGATAAACTTTGTCAGGGAGGTTTTGTAAGGAATTCTGATAATTTAATTGTCGGTGGACCTGGTTCTGGGAAAAGTACGTTTCTTTTACAATTTCTTTGGAACGGGGCAGTACAATTTGGTGAGAATGGACTTTACTGTTCGTTTGAACCGGATATCGTTGATACATTGAATGATGCTATGACTTATGGCTGGGATTTTTCTAAGTTAAGTGGGGAGGGAAAAATTAAGTTTATGCGATTTGCTCCACAAACTTCGGTTGAAAATTTGAAATCTGAGTTGACCGGAGTAATTGCACAAAATAATATTAAGAGAATTTGTTTTGATCCGATTTCAGTTTTAGCGTTGAATCTGAATGATAAAGGGAAGATTAGGCAAACGATTTTTGATTTGTCTTCGTTGATGAAACGGTTAAAAGTTACTACAGTTTTTGTTGATGAAAGTCTTGAGGAAGGATGGGTGAATGGAGTTGGTAATGGCGATTGGACTAAGACAGATATTTTGAGGTTTCTTTCTGATTCAGTTAGCGTTTTTTATGAATCTGGAATTACTGGTGTTAGTGACCGGGCTGTTAGGATTGCTAAGATGAGAAGAACGGCACATAAGAGAAAGGCGGTAGGGATGAGTATTAGTTCTAAAGGGATAGAGATCAGCGAAGAAATGATTCCTGTGTTGTCACAGACAGATGGTAACAAATAGGAAAGTTTATAAGTGATTATTCTTGTTTAATTATTATGGGGAAAATTAGTAATTTTATTGTGATTTCTACTCTAGCAGGTGTGACCTTGGTTGGAGGAGTTTATCAGGGAAGAACTTTTGTACCAAAAAACGTTGAGGAATTATATCCTCATAGTTTGGAGAATAAGGTATTAAATGTTTCTGATTTTATTGAGGAAACAAGTAAAACTTGTTCTATGAAAGAACGTGGGGAGATGCAAAAAATTCTTTATGCAGAGGCTGCAAATCAGGGTTCGCAGAATAGGCGTCTTGTTGTAAAATGTATTTTGAATCGATTATCTCGTAAAGATTATCCTAATGATATTTATTCGGTGATACACCAAAAGAATGCATTTTCTTGTACTCTTGATAAAAGCAAGCTTTGGGGACAGGCTAATGGAAGAGTTCCTATGAATGAGTATGAGAGAAAAGTTTTCGAGAGATGTGGAAAGGATGTTATGAAAGTTCTTGACGGATCTAAAATTGGTATTCCTAGAGAATCTGAGATTGTCGCTTATCATGATATTTCAATCGAAAAGCCCAATAATAGTTATTGGGATTCTTTAGAGAAGAGTCATAAATCTGAAAGATTGATATTTTATGTTCCCAAATCTATTAAATAATGTTGTTACGATTGAATAGTTACAAATAGGAAAGTTTATAAATAAAGCTTTATTAGATTGTTTATGAAAACACTTACAAAAATTGTTGCAGGAGTTAGTATTGTTGCAGGACTAGTTGGAGGAGCGTATTTAAATGGTCAAGGAAATTTAAGTGAGAGAAAAAATTTAGTTTATCAAGGATATCATGTAGATAGTACCGATGGTTCTAATCTCTTGGTTTTTGATGACAAACCTCTCACTGATAGAACTACAGATCCGGAGTTGAGAATTATTGGAGATCCAAATAGGCTTGAAATTGGCACAAAATATGATGTTAAGGTTAAATCTCCAAGATGGATTGGACAAGATAGAGTTTATTCTATACACCCAAGTGATTAATTTTTAAAAATAAATTTATCAATTTGTTTATCTGCATTTAGTCTTCTTTTTTGGTGTTCTGCTAATACACCATTAATTTTGTCTATTAAAACAGCTTTGACTTCTCCTGAAAGTAATTTTCCTTTAGAATATTCGTCATAAATTTTAGCTAGTTTTTTATCATCTTCTTCAAAATATTTTAACCATTGACAAGCTACGTCGACTTCTACGTCTCCACCTTCTTTTCGATGTTCTTCAACAGTATCTTTTCCTCCACTAAAGGCATATTTATTGATTTTCTTTTTAACTGTTTTTGCGCCGTCAGTCATTAGGATTGTTTTATTAAAAGTTGAACTACTTGATTTTCCCGTAGCCCTTGTTAGTGGAGATAGGAATTTAGCGTGAATAATCGAAGGTTTTTTGTGTCCGAGTTTTTCTATAACATCTCTTGATACTCTGAAGTGGGGGTCTTGGTCGATACCCATAGGAATTAAGCAATATTTGTTTTCGTTTTTTAGAATGTTTGGAAGAAAGCAAGGAACAGTTTGCATTGCGGTGTAAAAGATGCTTCCGATGTTATTTGAATCAGTGAATCCAAATGCTGATTTTATTGTAGAGAAAGTTATTTTTTTTGCAACTTTGATTGCTTCAGGATACATAATTCCTGCGTGTTTTGTATCTATTAAGAAATGGGTTTTTTTTGGGTCAAAGCCCATTGCAATTACATCGAGCATATTTTCTTTTGTCCATTCCTGGATTTCTTCATAAGTCATATCTTTATATAAAAATTTCTCATCATCAGTAAACTGGAACCATAGCTCTACGTCAAATTTATCTTGTAACCATTTTACAAAACTCCAAATTGAATAATGACCTAGATGGATTGGGCCACTTGGACCATCACCAGTATATAGGAAAAACTTCTCTCCTTTTTCATAGGCATCTAGAACTTTTTCTAAATCTCTGTGAGCAAAGAATATTCCTCTTCTTAGGTATGGATGAACTTTTCCAGCTATTGCCTCGATTCTTTTTAGAATTTTTTTATCAATTGGTTTGAGCCCAAACTCTGAGATGAGTTTATCATAATCTATTTCTCCCTCAACCTTATACGGATTCACCTCAGTTGTTTCCATAGCAAGGTTAGTTTTAGGAGATTTATAAATTTGTTCATAATATTTAAATAGTGAGAATGTGTGTTTTGTGTATGGAGAAAATAGAGTATTTTTTTATTTTAATGTTTATTCTAATGAGTTCTTTTGTTCTCGCTGATATCTCTTTGTCCGAGCCCGAGGAAATTTATAATCTTGGTGATAAAATTTATATCAATGCTGATGGGTTGCGTGGTACTGAAATTGGGAATCTTAATGTTAATTTAGTTTGTGGAAATAAGACTGTAAATTTAGTTAGATGGCCTGCGAGTGATTTTTCTAAAGATGAGGACCATTCTTATTCTATGTCTAAGTTGTTAGTTAGCAAGGATTTGGAGATTTCTAATTTAACTGAGATTCTTGGAGGGTGCCAGATAATTTTTTTACTTGGGGAGCAAACAGCGTCGACGAAAATTTTTACGATAAGTCATGACGTTTTTGTTTCTGCGTCTGTTGATAAGACAAGTTATGATCCTGATGAAGGAATTTTAGTTAAGATTGATGCAGCGAAAGCGAATGGTGATTTATTGAATGGTTTTGTAGAAGTGACTAATGCAACGTCTTTTAGTAAAGTAGTTGAGGGTGGTTTTATTAGTGAATCGTTTTTAATGCCAGCGACAACGGAAGCAGGGATTTATTCTCTTGATATTCGTGTTTATGATGTTGGGATAGGTGGTGTTTTGAATGAAGGTTTTGCAACTACTTCATTTAGCATTAATCAAGTTGCTTCTTCAGTAATTATGAGTTTGTCTGATGTTGAAGCGATTCCAGGAGAGAGTTTTACTATCGGTACGGAAGTTTTTGATCAATCAGGAAAAGAAATCCTCGGAACGGTTTCTGTTAAGATTATTTCTCCTAATAATGAAGAGATTGAAGTTTTGATTCCTACGGGAGAGTTTAGTACTTTTGATTTTCCGATTAATGCTACTGCAGGTATCTGGAAGGTTATTGCAATATTTGATGAGGTTGGTGAGGAAAGGGAATTTGAAATGATTAAATCTTCTAAGATGGAGTTTAATATAGATGAGGGATTGTTGGAAATAATGTGTGTTGGAAATTGGGAATGTAATGGAAGTGTTAACGTTCAGATTGGTGGTGAGAATAATGAATTGACATTAAGAATGGATAAAGGAGAGGTTAGAAAATTTAGACTTAAAGCCCCGCAAGGAGAGTATGAGGTTATGGTTAGTAACGGGGACAATTCTATTAATCGACAGGTTTTATTAACTGGTAATTCAATCTCAGTTAAAGATTTTAAAGAAGTTGGGATTTTCAAAGCATATTCTGTTGTGTGGATTCTTTTGATTATTATTCTTGGAGCTACGGGTATTGTTTTATTTATGAATTCTAAGAAGACAAAGACGTTGAAAGGAGATAGAAATAGTAATGCGATTAATGTTGTTAACAAAGGTATCGATTCTGTAAAATCTAATGTTGTGTCGAAAGTTCCATCTAAGATGATGTCGCATATTTCATCTAGTTTGAATTTTACTAATAAATCTCCGAAGGTACAAGGACTTGATACTCAAAGTTATAGTCATGAAGATAAAACGATGGTTGATTTAACGAAGAGTGATATAGGAATTGCTGAGTCGGCGTTGGTTTTGAAAGGTGAGAAACATTTGTCTGTGATTGTTGTACTAAGCATTAAAAATTACGCAACTCTTGGTGCTAATGCAAGGGATGCTTTAACTAGGGCTATCGAGGGAACTAAGGAGTTAAAGGGAGTTGTTGATTGGAGAGAAGATTCTGTTTATATTGTATTTTCTCCACTGGTTACTAAGACTTATAAGAATGAAATTCTCGCGTCTAAGGCAGGTTTTAAGATTTTACAAAGTTTGAAGGATTATAATAAAAAATTCAAAGATAAGATTGAGTTTAATCTTGGGGTAAATATTGGTGAGTTGATTGCGTCTAAGACTGGAGGCAAGTTGAAATATACTGGGCTTGGGAATACGGTTTCGCTTGCTAAGAGAATTGCTGATTCTGACAATGGGAAGCTGTTAGTTTCGGAAAGTGTTCGGAAAAAAATGCTAAGAGAGTTGAAGGTTGTTAAAGGTAAGGAAATTGGAAAGAACCAGACTTATGAAGTTTCAGAAATAATGGATAGGGAAGCTAATACCGCGAAGTTGAAAGATTTATTGAAGAGGATGGGATAATTAATTTATATTGCATTAAATTTATAAGTGTTCTTGGTGATTTATTATTGGGTGGAAGATGATTAAAGTAATATTTTTAGATTTTGATGGAACTATCTCAGATGCACGTGGAATTGCATATAAATCTATAGTTAGAACCTTGGATGAGTTTGGGTATAGGTTTGATAAAAAACTTCTACTTAGTTTAATGGGAGAGAAGATGCCGAAAATTTTTAGTGGATTGGGATTAAATCCTTGGCGTTTAGGTGCGGTGCGTCGTCGGTTTTATAAGTATTTTACGAAGTCAGCGTTAGATGGTGGAATAAAATTATGTGTTTCTGTGAAATCTTTATGGGAAATTAAGAAGGATTATCCGTTGATTGTTATTTCTAATTCGGAAACTTCTTTTATTAAAGCGTCGATTAAGAAATTGGGATTAAAGGGTTTGTTTAAAAAAGTTTATGGGGCTGAGAAATTTTCTAGTAAGGATAAACTTTTGGAGAAGTTGTTTAGGAAATTTAGGATTAAGCCGTCGGAGGCAATTTATATTGGCGATAGATTTTCCGATGTTAGATTTGCTCGGGATTCTGGATGTGTTGCAGTTGCCATTAATAATAAATGTTCGTGGTCTGATTTAAAGACTATTAAAAAAGAGAAGCCGGATTATCTTATTAAAGATTTTAGAGGATTGAAAAAAATTATTCGTTCAATTGATTTGAAGCCTTAATGATATTCAGTTCTAAGTCTTGATTTTTCTTTAGGAATTTTCCAAAAAGTTTTTGGATTTTTTTGTCTTGTTTTCTTTTTGAGCCCTTAATGTTTGTTAGATTTGCGTAGAGCTCTATTTCTTTGTCAGAGAGAAATTGGAGTGGTTTGTTATTTAACGTCGGTTTTATGAATTTTCCTTGGAGAATGTTTTTGAAAGTGTCTTCAGCTATTTGGGAAAGGTTATCTGTTGAAATGTTTGGTTTAGAAGTAAATTTAACTTGGAACTTTTTTTCTAGAACTGCCTTAAGAACTTTTGTGTTTAAATTAGGGGATGTCTTTAATGCTATTTTTTTATTTAGAGCTAGCATTTGATATTTACGAATTGTTCTAAAGACTTTTCTTTCAAAGTAATCAATGAATTCTTTTTTGGATAGCTTTCTTTGATTTGTAAATTCCCAAACAGTATTACTCATAGTTTTACCTTTTCAAATTTATCTCTTTCTTCTTTTGAAGTTCCTGTCGAATATACTTCTTGAAGTTCTAAGGCTTTATGTTTCCCTTTTTCTTTGTTAAAATAAACTGAAGGTTTGCTTTTTGCATCTTCGATTGAATTTTTGAATTTGGTTATTAGTTGAGATTCGGTTTCATCTCTTGCTACTACAAACCAAATGTCGTCGATAAAAAAATGTCTGCCAACCATTGTCAAGGAGAGTGTTTTTTCGTTGATTAAATCTTTTTTTAGTAATGTCTTTAATCTCGTTACAGGTTCTTTTTCACAAAGGAAGCATCCACCTGCAGGGCTTGGATATTCTATTTTATATTTTTCTGCTAAAGCCATTTGCTTTTTTCTTGAACGTCCAGAGAATCCTACATCTGCTAGAGGTCTCGTGATTTTGAATCCAATTTCTTTGTCTATTTTCTTTTGTGCAGAATTTGTTTGAGACATTGGTCGTTGCCCTGGAACTTCTCCTGTCGCAATTATGTTGTGTCCGTGTTTGTCTGCATATTCTTTTGCTTTTTTGAACATGAAGATTTTACAATCAATACAAGGATTAATTCCGGCGCCTGTTCCGAATTTTGGTTTTTTTAAAATAGAAAGATATTCGGAGAGCAAGGGTTCTTTTGTGACATCTACGACGGTAAGTTTTAGGTTTTCCATTTTTTTGGAATCGGTGCATCCACATCCGAAGGGTAATTTAAAATATAGTGCTTCAACATTATAATTTTGTTTTTGTAATATACGCACAACTAAACGAGAGTCGAGACCTCCTGAATATAATACTAATGCTTTTTTCATAAAAGATTTAGGAGATTAGGGATTTTAAGGTTTAGTATCCGCCATAGCCTTCTAATTCTTTGAATAACCTTTATGGTTAAAATCAAAGTTGAAAAGGAATAAAAATTCTGACATTGCTCGAACTCCCAGTCCTGCTTCTTTGATTATTTTGTATAAGTATTCTGTGAAACAGTATGGGCAGGTATGTGTGTTGTTTTTTCCGCACGCGACACATCTCTTTGATTTACCGTTGAGGTATTTTTGTGCATTTAGGAATTTATCTAACTTTGTTGTAATAATTGATTCGTCTTTTGGGAATCGTTGAATCCATTGTTTGAAACCTTTTGCAATACAATCAGGACAAAGAGGGTGTTCGATATTGTTTCCACAAGATAAACAATCTTCATGAATTTTTTTAGAGTTAAATGCCTTTATAGCGACATATATTTTCTGGTTCATTTGAAAAGTTTATGTCGCGAGATTATAGAAATTTGATGACAGGATAATGAGCCCACGCTAAGAAGGTGCAAGAATTCAAGGTAAACATTCCTCTTTGCGTTTGCATAATTCAAGAAGGAGCTAGAAGTTTATATAGTTTTCGGGTTACTTAATTTTTTCAAACATCTCAGATAATTTCTCTCCGATAATTTTCTTTAAATCCATTGGATGAAGTTTTTTATCTAAAAAATCTTTTTCTAAATCTTTATATGAATTATACATGATTTTCCCTCCGAATTTTTCTGGACGAGAGATTTCTAATTTTTTAAACACTGGAAAGAGTAAAATTTTTGCTATGTCTAAAACAGGATTTTCTTTTCCTTCAGGGCAGTATGCCTTAGAGATTTTTTTCTTGATGTCGTCGGAACTATCTTTTACAGAGATTAAACTTCCTTTGTCAGAAGAGGACATTTTTCCAGCTTCGGCACCTTTTAGTGAGGGAATTAATGATGTATGAATAAATGAAGGGACTTCGTAATTTATATCTTTTAAACTTTCTACTGCAATCATGTGAATTTTTCGTTGTTCCATTCCTGAAACTACAGCATCTACATTTAGCGCTTTCATATCTGCTACTTGCATAAATGGGTAGATAATCTGGGATACTTTTGCATGGTCTATATCTCTTGCGACAGCTTGCATTGATCTTATTCCTCGATTTAGTGTGGAATTTGCAGCAAGTGAAAAAACATCTTCGATATATTCTGGCTTTTTTTGAAAGCTAGTTCCGACAATAATCTCTGGATTCTTCAGACCAATTTTCTTAAATGCCTTCTTCCAATTTTCTACTTGTTCTTTGATGAAATTCCAATCCCCCTTTTTATTTAACCAGGCGTGCCAATCAGCTAATAGTATCTTAACTTTGAATCCGGCGTCTTCGAAATCTTTTAGTTTCAGAATGGTTACATAATGTCCGATGTGCAAATCTCCAGAGGGTTCATAGCCACAATATACGATTGGCTGTTTTTTTTCTAAAGAAGATTTAAGTTTTTCTTCTCCTAAAATTTCTATGGCGTTTTTTTTTATCAGTTCTAATTTCTCTTTTATGTCCATAGATTAGATTAAGCACAGAGTTATTTAAATGTTATTGGTAAGAGATTTGACATAAATATAAAAAGTCTTTATAATTAAAATTTTGATGGTGGAAGTTTATGATTTAGTGATTCTCGGGGCTGGTCCTGCTGGGATGGCTGCTGCAATTTATAGTGGGCGTTATGGTATGAAGACTTTGATTATTAGTAAGGAAATTGGCGGGACTGCGAATCTTGCGTGGGAGCTTGAGAATTATCCAGGGTTTAGTGGTTCGGGAGTTGAGTTGATGAAGAAGTTTGGGGAGCAGGCGAAGAATTTTGGAGCTGTGTTTGAGATTGGAAATATTGATAGGTTGGAGAAAGTTGAAAATGGGTTTAAGGTTAGCGTCGGTGATAAAATTTTTGTTGGTTGTTCAGTTATAAGCGGGCTTGGGTCGGAGCATCGAAAGTTAGAGATTTCTGGTGAGGATAAATTCCTAGGGAAGGGGGTTTCATATTGTGCGACTTGTGACGGGAATTTTTTTAGGGGTAAAACTGTTGTTGTAATTGGAGGTTCTGATTCGGCAGCGAAGGCGGCGATTTATCTTGCGGGTATTTGTGAGAAGGTTTATATCAGTTATCGGAAAGAGAAAATGAGATGTGAACAGATTAATTTGGAGAAGATTGAGGTGATTAAAAATATCGAGATTATTTATAATTCTAAACCTATCGAGATTGTTGGTGATGGGAAGGTTAGTGGTTTGAAGTTGGGGTTGGTTAATGGTGGTGAGAAATTGATTGAAGTTGGTGGTGTTTTTATTGAAATTGGGTCGACACCTGTAACTAAGATTTTTGAGGGGCTTGGAGTTGAATTGGAGGAAGGATATATCAAAGTTGATAAAGAAGGACGAACTTCGGTTGAGGGTTTGTTTGCGGCTGGAGATGGGACGAGTAATCTGTTTAAGCAAATGATAACAGCGACGGCAGAGGGGGCTGTAGCGGCTAAGACGGCTTATGATTTTGTGAAGTTTGGGAAGAAGTAATTTACATTCTTTCTAATCGTGCAATTCTTTTGTTCAAAGGTGGATGGGTCATGAACCATTCTTTTTCTTTTGTTGGTTTTGCTAAGAATAAAGGAGCTACAGCTCCTGAGACTTTCATCGGAGCATTGTATTGAATCTTTTTGAGTGCGCCGATTAATCCTGTGGGTGTTCGCATGAATTTTACTGCGGAGGAGTCTGCGGCATATTCTCGTTTTCTGGAAATCGCTAGTTGAACTAATGAGACCATTATTGGGGCGAGGATTGCAAGCAAAATTCCTATAATCATGAAGATAGCGTTGTTGTTATTTCGGCTGTTTCCTCTCCCCATCATTGAACCCCAGAATAAACTTCTTAAGAACATTTGAGATATGATTGCAATCATTCCGACTAGAACAGCGGTTAGTGTCATGAATCTGATATCATAATTTGCGATGTGAGAAAGTTCGTGTGAGAGAACGCCTTCAAGTTCTTGTTTTGTTAGTTTTTCTAAGGAGCCTGTTGTTACACAGATGACTGCGTGTTGAGGGTCTCGTCCTGAAGCGAATGCGTTGATTTGTGGATTGTTCATAATGTAAAGTTTTGGTTTTGGTAATCCTGATGCCAGGCAGAGTCCTTCTACGAGATTGTTATACTGTCGGTATTCTTGACTAGTAGCTTTTTTTGCATTTACTGAGGCGATTGCTAATTCTGCTGATTTGTAGTAACCACCGATGACGTAGACTAATGAAAAAATTGTTCCGAAGATTAGGATGAAGAAAAAATAATCTCCACCCATTGCGAATCCTATTGAGTAAACTAATGCTAAAAGGACTA
This sequence comes from archaeon, assembly GCA_043810285.1. Taxonomy (GTDB): domain Archaea; phylum Nanobdellota; class Nanobdellia; order Pacearchaeales; family GW2011-AR1; genus JAGVXH01. The sequence continues at coordinate 7,003 of JBDROH010000016.1, read as the reverse complement.
TCAATATAATTGTTATTAAGAAAACTGAGCTAATTTTGTTTTTTCGGATTTCTTCGTGGAAGGAGAGTCTATTCATTATTGTTAAACAGTCTAGAGGTTTTTAAGATTATCTAAACTATTTTCAGAATTCAATTTTTGGAACAGCCTTCGCTGCTTCGGGGATTTTTAGGTAGTCTCTTTTTTTGAATCCGTAAAGGGAAGCGAACCATTTTCCCGGAACCATATTTGTCATAACATTGTAGGACATTATTCCGTCGTTGTAATATTGTCTTGCGTATGCGACTTTGTCCTCGATAGCAGAGAGTTCTTGTTGTAGTTGTAGGAAATTTGTATTTGCTTTTAGGTCGGGGTATCCTTCCGCGATTGCGAAAATTGATTTAAGTGCCGATTGTAATTTATTGCCCGCTTTCATTTTATTTTCAACTCCTGATGCGTTGACGAGGGCTTTTCTTGCGTCGGTTATCTCCTTAATTATCCCTTTTTCGTGTTTCATGTAACCTTTTACCGAGGATAGTAAGTTTGGGATTAGGTCTGAACGTTTTTTGAGTTGGACACTTATTTGTGCAAGAGAATTATCGATTTGGTGGGCTAATCTTACGAAGTTATTGTAGTAGCTAAAGAAAATTATTACTATTACTGCGATTATTCCGAGGGTTATCCAGAGTATCATATTTAGTTAAGATAGAATAACTTTATAAATATTGCTAGAATGAATTGGTATGGCACATAAAATAAAAGTGGATAAAGAAAAGTGTATCGGTTGCGGGGCTTGTGTTGCGACTTGTCCGAGTTCTTTTGAGATAAAAGATGGAAAAGCGTTTGCTATTAAGGCTGAAGTTGAAAAATTAACTTGTGAAAAGGACGCGGAGTCTGGATGTCCTGTTGATGCGATTTCTGTTAGTTAACCTTGTGTACGCAATTTTTATAAAGGAAAGTAAACTATAGTTAACATGTATTTGTTACCTCAAGAGATTGAAGTTTGGTATATTATTCCGGCAATTCGGAAGGAATTAGCGAAGCTGTTGACTCGACAATATGGGATGAGTTATGAACGGGCTGGAACGATTCTTGGAATTAGTAAAGCTGCGGTTTCACAATATCTATCGAATAAGAGGGCGAATAAAATTGAATTGAGTGCTAAAATTAAAAAAGAGATTGAAAAGTCAGCTAAGATTATAGTGAATGATCAGAAAAATATGTTGAGTGAGATGCAGAGAATTTTGAAGTATATCAAGGATAAGAAATGTTTGTGTGACGTTTGCAAAAAGTATAATAAGAATGTATTAAATTATTGTGGATGTAAGCCTCGGTGTTGATATGGAAAGAATTTATTTGGATAATGCAGCGACTACAAAAGTTGATGAAAGGGTTTTGAAAGCGATGCAACCGTTTTTTTTGGAAAAGTTTGGTAATGCTTCTTCGCAACATTTTCTAGGACAGGAAGCGGGGATGGCGCTTGAAGAGAGTCGAGAAATAATTGCTAAATCTATTAGGGGTAAATCTGATGAGATATTTTTTACAGGTAGTGGGACTGAGTCGAATAATTGGGTGATTAAGGGAGTTGGATTTGAGAATCTTGCTTCTGGGAAAAATCATATTATTACTACAAAAATTGAACATGATTGTGTTCTGAATTCGTGTAGATGGATAGAGAAGCAAGGTTTTGAAGTTACTTATCTTGACGTCGATAAAGAAGGATTTGTGAATCCCGAGGATGTTAGAAATGCGATTACAGATAAGACTGTGCTTGTTTCAGTGATTCATGGTAATAACGAAATTGGAACGATTCAAGACATAGAGGCGATTGGAAAAATTTGTCGAGAACGAGGAGTATATTTTCATATAGATGCTTGTCAGAGTTATACAAAAGTTCCGATTGATGTTCGAAAACAAAATCTTGATCTTGTTACGCTTAATGCTCATAAAATTAATGGTCCGAAAGGTGTTGGGGCACTTTATATTCGAGAAGGAACAAAAATTTCTCCTTTGATTCATGGAGGGAAGCAAGAATCTGGGATGAGGAGTGGAACTGAAAATATTCCAGGGATAGTTGGTTTTGCGAAGGCGGTTAAAATCTCGAATCCCAGATATATTAGAAATATGACTAAACTTCGAGATAAGTTGATTTATGAAATTTCAAAAATTCCATATTCAAGACTTAATGGTCCTAGGGGAGAGAAAAGACTTTGTAATAATATTAATTTTTCTTTTGAAGCTATTGAGGGAGAGGCGATTGGTGCTTATCTAGATGTAAGCAAAATTTGTTCTTCGACAGGGTCTGCTTGTTCTTCTCGTAGTCTGGAACCAAGTCACGTTCTCAAGGCACTTGGTCTCTCTCCGTTGAATCTAAATAGTTCTATAAGGCTCAGTCTGGGTAAAGATAATACTGAAGAGGAAATAGATTATGTTATTAAAACTCTTAGACACGTTATTCTGAAGCTTAGAAAAGTTTCACCTTTTAAATTAAAATACGATGGAAAAGAAAAAAACTAAATTAATAACCAAAGATATGACTTTTGCCGAATTAATTGGGCTAGATAGCAAGGCTGCTAGAAAATTGGCTGACCGAGGTTTATTTTGTGGAGGTTGTCCAATGGCACAATTTGAGACTATTGAAAATGGTGCTTCTGCGCATGGTGTTGATGTTGATAAGCTAATCAAGGAACTGAATAGAGATGAGTAATTTAATTTATAATAAGAATGTTCTTGATCATTTTAGAAATCCTCGAAATATGGGTATGATGAAAAATCCCGACGCTGAAGCAACTGTTGGGAATCCGACTTGTGGAGACGTTATGAAAATGATGATTAAAGTTAAGAATGGAAAAATTAAAGATATTAAATTTCAAACGATGGGGTGTGTTGCAGCGATTGCTACATCGTCTATTACTACTGAAATTGCTAAGGGGAAAAGTTTGGAGGAAGCAAAAAAAATTACTAATAAAGCTGTTGCTGAAGCATTAGGTGAGTTACCTCCGATAAAACTTCATTGTTCTAATTTAGCTGCAGATGCATTGAAAGCAGCAATTGAAAATTTTGAACAAAAAAATAATGAATCTCCCAAGCTCCCTAACTAAGGAGATTCATTGAGTATGATTAAATTAAAAAATAATAATGTTTAGAAGATTTATCTCTTCTTTTTCTTTACGGCTTTCTTCTTGGCAACTTTCTTCTTCTTTTTGCCCCCTCGTGCCATCTTAGCCTCACAAACGCTTCCACTTCCATCTACATAATAAAGAAATCCAGATTTCCGCTTAATGACGTTTTTAACAATAACTTTTCCCATTTTTACCTCCTTTTTATTTTTTATATTAAGACAATTTTATTAGTTCAGTTTTATATTTAAATGTTTCTATTGTCGATAACATTGTTTCTCGTCGAGGATTTGTCATTTTTATGTAGTCCTCGGGATCTCTAGGAGATATTTCCCTTTTCCTGAAATGTTAAGTTTCCAGTTTTTTACGTCGACAACCTTTGTTGAACACATTTTTTCATCGAGCCAAATTGCTATAAATGGTTTGCAGAATAGTGAGTGTATTGAAAGAATTTTGGTTTTATTGAATACAAATAGAAGTGGAGGAGAATTTTTTTTAAACATTAACCCTAAAAACTTTTTTAAAAGAGTATCACAATTTTTTACATTTATATTCTTCTTTTTTCCGTTGACAAAATAAGTTATTTTTTTTAGAACCATTTATCCTCTTTATCATTTGATGTATTTTTAGATCCATAGAAGGATGCGTCTTTTTTTAAATTGCAATAATGATTGTATATCTGTTCAACAGATTTATCGTGAACCTTGTTATGATGGATGAATCCTCCACCGAAGGATTTTGGAATGTGCATAAGTTCGTGAATAGTTACTTTTAATTGTTCATTGCTGGAGAGTCTATCAAATTTTTCTGAGATGACTTCAATTAAATAAAATCCTTTTTTTCTATCCATACCAATTTGCATTGCTTTACCTAGAGCATGACATCTTGCAATTGTTCTCCTTGCTGATGAGCCAAAACTTCTAATAAATGCTACGTGTTCTAGTAATATATGATTCCATCCAAGTTTTTCTACAATTTCTTCAGCAATCTTTTGTATATCTGGGGCATGAGTATATTTTATTCCCATTGGTTTAGTTCTATTACTTTTCTTTTAGATGTGCGTCCCTTAATAATATTTACTTTTGAATTAAATTTTTTCGAGAGAAGTTTGATTAGTTCTTCATTTGCTTTATTATCTTCTGGAGATTTTTTCAAAAAGATTTTGTATTCGTTCTCAGAAATTTGTTTTATTTCTTGTCTTCCCGAATTTGGTTGGACTTTTATATTTAGCCTCATAAGATAATTAATTTTAAAGAAGTTATAAGGTTTTAGTTAGTCATGATTTCAATCTACTCACTCCGAGCAATTTGTTAATATGTTCATTGGTCAACCAGCTCAAAGCTCACCATCTCGTCTCGATGGAATTAACTTGTCATAATTTCAATTCCATCTAGATGTTTCAAGGGATGGTTTTTTCCGACGGGTTGTTTTGTTCTGACATCTATTGCTTTTACAAACTTGTCTCCAATATCTGTATGTAGATGATAAGCGAAATCTAATGCCGTCGAGCCGTTGGGAAGGAGAAAGCAGTCCGGGAGAATGTTGCCTTTGCTGTCTGCAAGTTTTGAGCCTGCCGGGAAAATTGCGATATATTTTAATAAGTCGAGAACGCCTTTGTCTAAAACTTCCTGGATTCCTGTCGAGCCGTAAACTTCTAACACATTATTTTTTATAGATTCTAAAGCCTTTTTTTGTTGTTCATTTACTTTATCTTCGTTAATTGTGAAATTTGATGAGCCTTGAATATAATCTATTAGTCCTGCATTTGCGGCTTGTCTTAATGAAAGTTCTGCGTCTGCTGAACAAGGGATGATTAAAATTTCAGGGAATTCTTTTTTTAATCGCTCTAGGTTTTCTTTTGCGGAGGGTTTATCAATTTTATTTGCGGCGATTAACATTGGTTTAGTTAAGTGTCTTAACATTTTTGTAAAATTTGCTAAGTCTTCTTCAGACCATGATGTAGGTTTTTCTGGGTCGAGTTTTAATTTTATTAATACTGATTTTACATCGTCTTCTGAGACTCGCAGTCCTGAGAATTGTTTTGCTACAGCATTGGGGAAATTTTGTTTTGTCGATTGAATTGTTCGCGAGAATTTATCCCAAACTTTTTTAAAAATTTCCCTATACCATTTGTTCAGTTCGTTTTCTAACATTTTTACGTCTTTTACAGGGTCTCCTTCACCTTCTCTCCCTTCGGTGTCGGTCGTTCCAGAAACGTCTACGATTTGTATAAACAAGTCGGCTTGTCTTAAACTGTTGAGGAATTTGTTTCCGAGTCCTTTTCCTTCTGATGCTCCCTCAACTAATCCTGCTACGTCCATTAATTCTACGGGTATAAATCTTGTCTCTCCTGTGCAAAATCCTGTTCGAGGATTACATTTTACTCCAAGTTCTTTACATAATGCGTTGACTCTGATATATCCCATTCCGTGGTTTGGTTCAATCGTTGCAAAGGGGTAAGATGCGATTAAAACGTCTGCTAGCGTTGCTGCCTTGAAGAATGTAGATTTTCCACATGAAGGTTTTCCCACTAATCCGAGTAACATAATGAGCCTGAGGGAATTTGAATCCCCGACCTCTGGCTTTCTTCGATTGAAGAGAAGTTAAAGTTCTAACGAACCTCAATCATATAAGACCAGCGCTCTAACCGGGCTGAGCTACAGGCTCCTGAGAATATTGGATGAATAGGATATAAAAGTCTTGTGGGTTTATTTTTTGCAGAGTGCAAGGGCGTAAGAACCATCCTCGGAGATTTTTATTGTTACTTCGTCAAAATAGAGATTTAGAAAACTTATGAAATCTTCCTTATTATATTTGTATGAAACCGAAACTAATATTTGGTCCCCTTTGTTAAAGACTACTTCTTTATCGTGGAATTTAATAGTTTTAGCTTTTTTGATAGTATAGTATAGTTCTACTCTGGAATTTGCGAATCTTGTTCCGAATTCTATATCTTCTTTTAATAATCCTAATTGTAATGGGATGTGAATTAAAAAATTGTTTACTTCTGGGGTGTTATACGAGTTCAAAATCTCTTCAGTATTTCGGTTATCTAGACCATTTCCAATTAAGAGAAAATCTCCACTATTCATTGAACTTCGAATCTCGTATAGAAGTTCATTAATTTCAAAATTACCTAGTGTATTTCCTAATAGAAGAATTAGGTTTCTTTTGAAATTTCCTTGTCTTAGCAATATTGAAACATTCTCTATATTTTCAAAATCGGAGATGTTCCATTGAAATTCTACTACTTCTCCAAGGTTAGCATCTTTTATTTTTTTAATAGCTTTTTCTACCATATAACTACTAATATCTATTGGACAGTATCTTAGCTTCAATTTTTCTTTTAAGTGTTTTATAAAAAGAGCTGCCTTTTTTCCGTCACCACATCCAATATCTAAGATATTTAAGTTACCTTTTCCGAATTTTTTTATGAACTCGGTAATGTTGTCATTGATTAAATCTATTTCTTTTTGAATAACCTCTTTTTGATAGGATTTAGAATCTTCTAGGTCAAGATATGCTTGTGCTTGTTCTGGAGTTAGATACCAGAGTTTAGAATCGGCGACGTTCCATATTCGTGTGTTGCCTTCGAGGGAGTAGCCTCTTTTAATTAATTCTCTGAAAATAAAGTCGTTGATTTGTGGGCGATTAATTCTAATTGCCATGAATATAAGGGGAATTTTCGCTTTTTATGTGTTTGTATTTATTGTTGAGAAGAAATAGTGTTAAGAAGTGATGACATTAAAATTTAATTAGGAGTTTATTAATAAATAACGACTTTCAGCGTTATATCACAATGTTTAAAAATCAAAATTGACGTTTAAGGATATGCTCCTATAGTCTAGTGGCCAAGGATTCTGCCCTTTCACGGCAGTGACCCGGGTTCAAATCCCGGTGGGAGCGTG
>JBDROH010000015.1:0-14062 GCA_043810285.1 archaeon | reverse complement strand
AGGTACAGCATTCGCTGCATCTTACCCAATGCCTTTCACAAGTAACACTGCAATTGTTGTTGGTGCTAATGCAGCCCCTTCGGACAATATCGCAGCTTCCAGTATCGCTTCTAATTTAGATGCAAGTTCTGCTGGTACAGGTGCTACTACAGTTACAACTGATGGTGAATCTTATAAGGTTGAGAAAACATCTACTAAGTTTCATATAGGAGACAATCTGAATACTATCATATCAACATTGGATGAAGATGAATTACCTACGCTTCTTGCTGAGGGTAAATACGTCGATAATGACAATGAGGAATTTGATTATACTCAGAAGATTGAATTAAATGCTTCCGTTCTATCTATGTTTGAGGATAATGATTACATCGATAACGAGCCTACTGTGGGTTTTAGAATTGCTTCAGCACAAAATGTTCTGAACTATACTATAACTTTTAGTGATACTCCAACTATTGATGATTTAACTACTACAAATTTACCTATTATGGGTAAGACATATTATGTTTTATCTAATAGTACAAGTGGTGCTAATTTGATTCTGACATTGTTAGATTCAGCTACAGATACAATCTTGGCTGAAGGAGAATCTACAACTTTAAACGTTGAAGGAACTTCTTATGTGGCTTCTATTAACTATATTGGTTCAGCAGAGGTTAAATTAACTGTTAATGGTGAAACTACTAACAGTTTAGCTGAAGGTGAAACATATAAGTTAAGTGATGGAACTTATATCGGTATCAAGGATATTATGTATTCTTCTAAAGATACAGGTATTAGTAAAGTTGAATTCAGCGTCGGTTCCGGTAAGTTAAAACTTACTAGTGGTTCTGAAATTCAGATTAACGATGTTGCTGTTTCAGGAGTTAGTGCTACTTTAACTAATGGTACTGCGCCTTTAAACACCGCAACTGCAACACTTACAAGCATTGAGCTTGCATGGGCTGCAGATGATGACTTATTTATTACTGAAGATACTGAGATTATAATGCCAGGATTCGAGGTTGTAAAATTGTCTTATGGTGGGGTAACATATCCTACTGAAGAAGTTATTGAGATAGTGCAAGGTTCGGACACTTATGCCGTTCTTAATGATTTTCCATTGAAATCTACTACTGCTGATATTGAATTCCTTTATGGAAATTCTACAAATGGTGTAGGTTTTATTGGAATTGGTAAGGATGCTAACAATAGGTTAATTACAAGTAATACTACTACAATTACCTTTGATAAGGATACAGATGCATATTTCATCGTTTCTTATGCAGCTACAACAGAAGGAGAGTCTTATTTAATGAGAGCTACTAATTTTGTAGATGACAATACTGTTAATAAAACAACTATTCAATATTTGAATGATGGTGTTTGGACAGATAAGAAAACTGCTGGTAAGGATACAGATACTTTCTCTATGGGAAGTGCTGAATTAGGTATCGGTCGTGTTGATAGACTTGGAAAGAATGTAGTTATAACTGCAAACGATTCGGCTACAAATTTCTACCACCTTTATTCAAAGGAAGGTTTGAGAACATACTTGCCTTTTGAGACTGTTAATGATACTGCGGTTCCTGGTGCGATTAATTTCACTGCAGGTGCTTTAAGTACTACAGGACATAATAATGCATCTTTCTATCTTAACTTCACTGAAGAAGATAAAGATGGTAATATTGGCTCTGGAGGTAACTTCGCTGTTGTTGTTGGATGGGATTCATCCACTGTTAATGAGGTTGAAGTTAGTGATTTGATTGGAGAGAATGTTACTGCTATAGAAATTCAGAGTACGGATGTTTGGAGAAGCTTTATGTACTCCGCTCTTGCAACTGAATTCTTATGGGACAAACCTACTTCAGGTCAAGATAGCATAAAAATAGTTTACCATGGTAGTGAGGTTACTGCAGATGTATACATTACATCTCCAGAAGTAACTCTTATCCCTGGTGGAGCTAGTGTTGGTGTTATGACTGTTAAGGATACTGAGGTCGCTTCCGTTTCTGGAAAGAACTTAGTTGTTGTTGGTGGTTCTGCTATCAATGCCGTTGCTGCTGAATTACTTGGTGGAGCTTATAGTGAAGCTGCGTTTACATCCGCTACGGGTGTGGCTGCTGGAGAGTTTATGATAAAGTCCTTTAGTAGGGCTGGAAAGACTGCTCTTTTAGTTGCTGGTTACAATGCTGCTGATACTGAGAAGGCTGTTACTTACTTGCTTAACAACGTTGTTGATACAACTGTTGGTAAGAATTACAAGGGTACATCCGCTACTGAAGCTAGTTTAGTTGTTGCTTAAATCAAAACTTAAATAAAAAATTTATTTTACTCGCCCGACCCCAAAAAGGTCGGGCTTTTTTTATGCCGTTTCGATTTTAAGATTTATCAATACAAAAACTTTAAATACACAACTCAAGATTAACTCAGATAAATATAATCTTAATATGACTATACCTAATTCTTTGACTCCTAAAGATTCTTTAGAAGAAGAACCTCCGGATATTAATCCATCAGATTTTAATTTTGATAGAGATGGCTATTGGAAAGAACTTGTTAAATCAAAAACTATGATTAATAACATTAAAGATTATAATTTTGAGAAGTTTTCTGACGAGATAAAAAAAGTTTCCAAGATTTATCCGATGAATGTAAATCCTTATTATTTTTCCTTAATTAAAAAAATTGATGGACCAATTTGGCGACAATGTATCCCTTCAATAAAAGAACTTGATGATACTTTTGGTGAAGAAGATCCGTTGCATGAAGAGTCTATAAATCAGGTGAGAGAAAATGTTCCTGCATTAATAACTCATAGATATCTTGATAGGGTTTTATTCTTGGTTTCAAACAAATGTGCAATGTATTGCAGATTTTGTACAAGAAAAAGAAAAGTTGGAAATGCTAATAAAAATCCTAGTTGGAATGAACTTATGAATGCAATAGAATATATTAAAAATCATGAAGAAATTCGAGATGTTTTAATTTCTGGTGGAGATCCTCTTATGCTTAGTGATTCATCCTTAGACAAAATCTTAAAAAAAGTTTATGATATTATCCATTATAGGAAAAATGGAATAATTCGTATTGGAACTAGAATTCCTTGCGTATTACCGCAGAGGATTACACAAAACCTTTGTAATATTTTAAAAAAATATCATCCTATTTATTTAAATACTCATTTTAATCATCCTTCTGAAATAACTGAAGAAAGTAAAAGGGCTTGTAGTATGTTAGTTGATTCTGGAATAATTGTTGGGAGTCAAACAGTTTTATTAAAAGGAGTTAATGATGATATAGAAATAATGAAAGAACTTATGCAGGGACTTGTGAGTATGAGGGTGCGTCCATATTATCTTTACCAATGTGATCCGGTGAAAGGAGTTAATCATTTTAGAACAAATGTTAAGAAAGGTTTAGAAATTTATAAGGGTATCCGAGGTCATACTTCTGGTTTATGTGTTCCAACATTTGTTATTGATGCTCCTGGAGGGGGTGGAAAAATTCCTCTTCTTCCTGAATATGTTCTTGAACTGAATGATAAAGAAGTTATTTTAAAAAATTATGAGGGTGATGAATTTAGGTATCCACAAGTGATTGATAAGCTATAGCAAAGAACTAGGAGGAAGAAGGAGTGACTTATCTTTTCAAAACTTAGGAGTTTTATAATATAGAAGTTTTTTTAAAGTAGTTTTTCGACGATTGGTTATGAGGAAAATTCAAACGGTGGAAATCCGGGCACGGAAGGCTCAGAAGAAAAAGATTATTGTAGGTGTTGCTTTGATATTTTTAATGGTTGTTTCTACAGTAGGTTATTCTTTGATGCAAGGGGATAGTGAAAAGAATGATTCTAAGGTTGAAGAAAATGGGTTAACATTCTATCGTCAGAATGGGATTTGGGCGACTTCTATTGAAGGAAAAACTTTTGGTTTTCAATATTTGCCGTCGGAAATTGCAAATATTTCTGTTGAAGGAGATTATGATTTGGATATGTATACAGATCAATTGTTATATTATACTTCTCCGAATGAAGGAGTTATAGAAATTCTAAATAATGTTGGGAGTTATGTTTTAAGATATCAGGGAGCGTGTTTAAATGAGACTTATTGCGAAGATGATTTGCCTATGAAAGATTGTTGGAGTAATATTATTGTAATAGAAGAGGGTAATGAAACGAAAGTTTATAATAATGAAAGTTGTGTTTATCTCGTCGGTGATTCGGTTAAGGCAGCTGATGCGTTCTTATACAAACTTTTAAAAGTAAATTAAGGTTTATTAAAAAATGGCTAATACAAAAGTAAAAAAGAAAATCGAAAAACTCACTAAAAGTGAAGAGGAAGAATTGAAGACTGAGGGGGAATTGCCGAGTAAATCTGTTCAGAAAAATGAGAATCGACAACTAATCTGGTTTTTTGTGATTATAGTTCTTGCCTTTGCGTCATTTCTGATACCTTATTTTTATTCTCAGAGTTTGAAATCTTTTGACTATGTAGATGTTGATTGGGTGAGAGAAGAATATAGTCAGTTTGAAGTTTATCATTCGGAGTTTCCAGCGTTGAATGGGGAGAATTATAAGTATAATTTATTTTTGAGAAATGACCCTCGGAAAAATAATATTTCAGTTGATGGAAATTTTAAAGAGTTTAAAATTGGAGGTTTGGTTTCTATAAGTCCTGAGGTGGATTTATGTCGGGGAGATGTCTCGAGAGTGATGTTAGACTTAGGAAGTTTTCTTGAATTAGGTCTTGGGATTCAGAAGGTATGGGCTGCTACTCCGAGTTTTGAGATTCATAACGAGACTGGAAGAGCTTATGCCACCTGTAATACTAAAGATAGAACAATTATTATGATTGAAAAGGGTGAACCTGCCGTCGTGCAATCTAAGACTAATCCTTTTTGTTATACTATTCGGGTTAGGAATTGTGATGACATTGAACCTGTTGAGAAGTTTATGATAGAAGTTATTCGGGCATTTAGGGAGAATGAATAAATGGATACTCAGATTTTAGTTGGATTTCTCTTGACAATTTTACCCATTTTTGAATTAAGGGGCGGGTTGCCTGTTATTGTGGAGTATACTTCTCGGAATGGAATCTCTATTTGGCCTTATTTTTTTATTGTGCTTGCGCTAAATATTTTAGTTATATTTTTGATTTTTATGTTCTTTGATTTTCTTCATAAGTCTCTTATGGGATGGAAAGCTTATCGTCGAGCAATTGGTACTATTTTAACTAGGATTCAAAAGAAAGTTGAGAAGGTTCAGAATGGGATAAGTCGTTGGGGCTTTCTTGCTTTAATGTGTTTTGTTGCAATCCCGTTGCCCGGGACAGGTGCTTGGACGGGAACGTTAGTTGCATGGACTCTGGGTTTAAATAGATGGAAAAGTTTTATTGCTATCGCTTCTGGAGTGATTATCGCAGGATTCTTAGTTCTTCTTGCTTCGCTTGGATTTTTTTCTGGGTTTTATTAAACTAGACAGATATTTGATATCTGAATAAATTGGAGTAGCTTTTATTTTGTATATTTTGATTATGAATAACCATATAGCTACTACGAAAATTGTCGAGGCGAAGTGCCAGAGTATCCAGTGAGTTGCAGAAAAATATGCTTTATCAACTATTAGAGTTAGAAAAACTATTCGAATTATATTCAGAGAAAGGAGCATTATCGTTGCAGTTACTAAGGCGAATAATCTTTTTTTGGTTTAACTTCTGCGGTTGAGAAGATTAGGAGAAACATTAAATAAAATGCTGCTCCGGCTACGCAAGCAGGAACTATCTCTATGATGACTCCTTTTACGAGTATTAAATTGCCGACAGTTATTGTTTTTGTAAAAAGTGATAATATAACCCCGACGGATTGAACAGTTAGAGGAGTTAGAATTTTGTAGAAAATGTAAAGATTACCCATTCCTGCTAAGAGTAGGATAAAATATCTGCTAAATAACCCTAGAATCCTTTTTGATTGTTTGTTCATATAAGTTAGTAAGACTAACTATTTAAAAAGTTTTAGAATTCTGCCTTTCTTGACTTTCGTGAAATTCGAACAATTAAGACTAGGAAGATTAAGATAAGTAATACTATAATTCCTGAAACGCTATAAAGTACTACGTTGTTCACGTTAGCAAAAATCGATTCCTTTTCCTCGATGTTTACAGAAACTGCCTGATTGTAAGTCTCTCCATCAACGACAGTATTAACTTTAAGTGTCTGGAATCCTCCTTTTGTTGGAGTTAATTTGATTACAACTGTTGCCGTATCATCTTCGTTGATTAAAAGTGATTGTGGTTCAATACTTATGAGTTCTGCCCAATTTTCAAATCCAGTTAAGGAAACTACAAAATTATTATCGTCGCCATTATTTGTTATTGATGCAATAATTACTAATTCTTCTCCTACTTTGGATTCTGAATCAAGTGCAGCAGTTATTGAAGGTACAGGCCCTTTACAGGATAGAACTTCCAACATAATAGAGAAATCGTCTCCACCGTCTTCTGAACTTTCCCCATATGCAACTACTTCGTCAAGTTCATCTTCATCTTCGTCGTAGTCATAGTAAGTATAAATATCTAATTCATAGGATAATTTGTCCAATTCTTCTGGAACTGTGATGAAGAAGACTACTTCCTTTCCTTTTTTATCTCGAAGATTATCTATTACTGCTTTTTCGTAGATTCCTAATTTTGAGTTTTCTAAAGTTACTAAAACCTTTTCTTCGTCGTCATCTCCAAGATTATATACCATAAATCTTACTTCTACATTCTTATCGCCACAGGAAGCTAAAATGTTGTCCAAGTCATCTTTAACAATTACTGTGGAGTCCTTGCTTGAAGTAACCTCGAATTCGAAATATGTCTCGTCACTATTAGTAAAATCTTCTGATACAGATGCACATTCTGAATCTTCGTTGTTTTCATCGTAGGCCCTGACATACATTCGATAATTTCCTTCACTTAGATCAATAGGTAGTTCTTTAATTTTGAAAATGGCTATTTCCTCGTCTCCATCATTGATTCTCCCCAAGTCAATTTGGTCATCATTAAGATTCATTTTTTTCCGTGTAATTGTATTGTCATCATCATCTTTAATCATTATATCTACTAAAACATCATTAATATTATCCTCTCCAGTATTTTCAATTGTTACTTCTATTTCAATTTCATCTAAGTATTCCCATTCTTTGTCATCACCTTTTCCATTGTTTGTGATTTCAAATGATGTAATTTCCAAATATCCTTTTTCTCCATTGAAATCGTCGCAGTATTTGTATTCTGTTGTTGGAGGAATAACAACGTCTGTGTCATTTATTGTTGAAGTAAAGGTAGTTGTATAATTATATTTATAGCTATCACTTAGATTATAGGCTATTACTTTTAAAGTATAATTAACACTCCCTGTTGCATCTGAAGGAATTGTAATTTTTGCACTTCCAGATAATAAATTAGAAACATTAATCCTATCTATTGTAGGTAAAAGAGTCACATAATCTTCATTAGAGGACCAATTTAATTTGTAATCATCATTGAAGGTAGTATTTGTATGATTTAACTTAAATGTAACTTCATATTCTGTTCCTGTATTAACTTGGGGTGGAAGTCCACTGATATCAATAAATTCCAATGCAGCAGCACTAACAATTCCTAAACTCATAATTAAAACTGCAAGAATTCCAAGAGATACAAATACATTTTTGCTTACCATGTTGTAATTCTTGAGTTACAATGATTTATAAAGTTTTCTATAATTGGATGGTTATGATAAGGTTTATAAATTTGAGTAGCATTGGGGTGGCATGGTAAGATCACAAGAGAATTTAGTTGGGGCGTATGCGTTTTTGATAGGTGTTGTTTTGGCAGTTATTATTGGTTTGTTTAATCAGTCACTTGAATCAGCGGGAGTTTTGTTCTATTCAACTTTAGTTATTATTGGTTTAGTTGTTGGCTTCATGAATGTAGGTGATAAAAATTCTGTTACTTTCTTGATGGCGAGTCTTTCTTTGGTTATCGTTGGAGCATTGGGAGCCGAGCCTTTGAAATATATTGCTTTGAATAATTATGTTGTGACTTCGTTAAGGAATGTGCTTGGTTCGTTGTTGGTTCTGTTTGTGCCTGCTACTATTATTGTTGCACTGAAAACTGTTTTCTCGATGGCAAAGATTTAATCTAAGAATTCCAATATATCAGATAAGTTAATTATTTTTGAATCGTCTCTGGCAAGGCCGTAACAGGATGTGTTCACCCAGATTTCAATTTGAGGAAAGTTTTCAAATTCTGCAGGATTGATATTGTCTGCTTCAAAAATGTAGACTTGTTTGTTAAGTTTTTTTATTTTTTCTTTAATTGTGTGGATTAGTTTTTGATGTTGTCCGTGTTTCATCGAGACTAAGAGCCCTATATTGTTTGCCGCAAGGAATTTTATTTTTTTGATTTGGATTTTTTTGTTGTGTGCTTCAATTTCTTTTTGTTCAATTTTCTCGAGAGTTTTTGTTGTAAAGATATAAACTTCTTTTTGTAGTTGAATTGCATTGTTTATTGCGTGGAATTTTCCGTCGGTGATTAGAAGTAATGTATCTGCTGATTTTTCAAATGCTGAAGAGTTGCAACCTAGAATATGGCCTTGGTGATATGCGCCTTTTTTTACTATGACTTTTTTGCCTTTTGATTCTAGATAGGATTTTACTTTTGGAATTAGTCCTATATATTGGATAGTAGCTGCTAGGGAGATTGTTTTACCCTTTAGACCGTTTAATAATTTTAGATTTATATCTGAATCTTTGAATTTTCGTCTAGCTTCTATGAACAATACTCTCACTGATTTGGAACTATTATTAGTTGGGACACGCCGTGTTTTCATAGTGTTATAAGGAAATTTGTTTTTACCCTTAGGTGATCTGGTGATCTACCCAGTAGGTATCTCTGGTGAGATAAGGATTTAGAATCGCTCGATTTCGTCAGATCTTGGAAGATTGGTAGGCTCTACCGAACCTTTTTGAATTTCAAAAACTTTAGATGGTGTAGCAATAATCGTATTTTCCCCGAATCCTGCGATTTTTCCTTCGAGTGCTTCTACAGTTTTTTTAATCTTTGAAATTGCTCGTTTTAACTCGATGACATCTTTTGATTTCAATATCCTTATATTGATAACTGCAATTGTGTAACCTTCTCTAAGAGCATTTAAGACTGGATTAATATCTTCATAAGTTTTTAGAACAAATGTTTTGATAAAGATTTTAGAATCTGACTTCTCTTTTTCCAAATCTATCTCGATGAAATCTGAAGAAGATTCTCCTCCTCTTTCAAACATTTTTTTAAATTTATTGAATACCATATTAGGTTTTCACAGAATCAGTATTTAAATATTTATGTGGTTGAGAAAATAATTTGAAATTTATCCCTGAATCTTTTTTATAACTTCTTCACGAATCGAGTCTATCTTTTCTGAGAATTGTTTTTCTTGTTTATCGATGGATTTCATCCTAAGGACTATTAATTCTTTTTTCTTTTTCATATCTTTAAGGACCTCTTCTTTTGTACTTTTGATTATAACTTGATTTCCTATAATCCTAGATATTTCTCCTTCATTTTTTTCAACTTCAGCGATGATATAATCTGTTTCGTTGGATTCCATAGAAAATGCATTTTTTTGCATAAGAAGTTGTTGAAAACTTTGCTCGATCATTTGGAGTTCTTGTATCTTTCTTTGCGTTTCTTCATCTAAATTTGCTAGAGGATTTGCCGGGGTTTTTTCTTCTTCCCTTATCATTTAATCTGAAGTGACTGTTTTCATTTTAGTTCGTGGCTTGTAAAAAATTCTTGCTCCACACTTTGGACAGAGAAATCTTTTATTCAAGTCTTCTGACTTTATTTTTGCGCTACATGAAAAACATTTGTATATGCTCATTTTGTTTTTTGTTTTTTAAAATTTTTAATCTTTTAGGTGAAAGACTCCTCCGGCGAATTTCTTTCCACATTTTGAACAAAGCCAGATTGCCTTTGCCTGTCTTTTTGCTCGACCCTTACAGAAAGGACATTCTTGTCGGACTCGTTGTTTAGCTTCGACTGCTATCAATTTTTGTTTTACGTTTCCGTACCCTGCGCCGAATCTTCCTGCGCTTCCGATTTTTTTCTTCTTTACTGCCATTTTGTTTTATTGTATATTTAGCTATCTGGAAAATGAACGAAAAGTTCAAATCCGTGGAATCTGAATGGGGCTGCCCGGATTTGAACCGGGGTCGTGAAGTCCCAAACCTCAAATCATACCAGGCTAGACCACAGCCCCATAATTGTGAGGAGTTTTGATGATTAATAAAGTTATTCTTTCTTTTCTTCTACTTTCGATTCTCCAGGTTTCTCCTCTGTTTTGGTTGCTTCTTCGGCTTTCGCAGCTTCCTCAGCTGCTCGAATAGCCTCTTGTTCTGCAGCTACTTGTGCAAAGAAGATATCTAGTTCTTTTCTTTTTTCTGGATTTACATCGATTTTTTTTGCTTCAATTTCTTCATGATATTTTCCTTTAGCAATTTCTTCTAAGACTTCTTTCGGTTCTTTACTCTCAATTAAAACTCCCAATGCCTGACAAGTTCCGATAATCGACTTTACTGTTGCTATGAAGTTATTTGAAAGCATATGATTGTGTTTTGATTTTGCTATTGCGATAACTTGTTCAATTGCGAAATTTCCTACTCTTTGTTTCATCCTAGCCCCAGAAGCTTTTTCTATTCCCAACTCTTTTTTTATTAATTCTGATGTTGGAGGAGATAAAACTTTTATGGAAAACTCTTTTGTTTTTGGATCTACAGTTAAGTGAACTGGAACTGTCACTCCATTGAATTCCGAGGTTGCATCGTTCACCTTGGAAATTACTTGACCTATATTAATTCCCATAGGACCTAATTGCTGAGCTACTGCTGGACCTGGGCTCATCTTTCCACCTTCAACAAGTAATTTGATTAATGCCATTTTATTTTTCTGAAGAGTTCCTTTAAAAAACTATTGAAAGAATTAATCCTCTTCCAGCTCCTCCCTCCTTATTACTCGGATATTATCTAATTTTACTGTAACCGGAATTGGAACTACTGCACTAAGGAGTGATACGACACATTCCCCTTTTGCTTTATCGATTCTAACAACTTTTGCCTTTTCTTTTTTGAATGGCTCGGAGATAATTTCTATAATATCATTCTTTTCAATTTTAACATCTGCTGCGATTGGCTCGAGCATTTGTTGTATTTCTTCATAGGTTACTGTTTTTCCGATAATCCCTTTTACATAAGGTAGATTAAAAACTGCTTCTTCTGCATGTTCTCTGTCGGGAGATTCTAAAAATACATAACCTCTAAGTCCGTGGGGTCTTGTAAGCGCATAGATTCCTATCTTCTTTTTCTTAACTTTGTCAGCAATCATCTCTAATGCTTTATCTTCTTTGTTTGTTGTAACTTTTACTACAAATATAAGGGATTCAAACTTCCGTTTAGATTTTTCCTCTTTTGGTTCTTCTTCTTGTTGTTCGGTGTAATCTTCTGAATCTAGATTGTTTTTATTAGTTGATTCTTCTCCAACCTTTGATTCTTCCTTAAAAACTCCGGACTGTTTTTTTGAGCCTTTGATTTTTGGTGCAAAAACATCTTCAGCAGCGTTGCTATTATCTTCTTCGAGGTAATCAAATTCATCATCATATCCTATTGCCATGTTTTGCTCCAACTAATTCTTAAAAATATAAGAATTAGATAATTGTAGTAGAAAATTTTGGTTTTTAAATATTTTGGTATCAAAACATTTGATTCATTATGAGAGAGATTACAAAACCCAGGGCCCCAATAATCAAAATACCTATTGCTGAGACTTTTGAGATAGTTTTGAACTCCTCCATACTTGGCTTCTTTAGAAGTTTACATACTCTAAGATATTTGTTGTATTCTGAAGAAATTTTTCTTAGGAATTTGACAGCCATATTGATTTGGGGAAATAGATGTTTTTAAGTTTATTCATTAAAAAATTCAATTCCAAGTTCATCTTCGATATCTCTTCTTCGAGCTACTTCGATAGGAAGTCTCTCTCCAGTGATTTGGGGAGACTTGACTCCAGTTATGATAACCATAACTTTTAGGGATTTCTCTAAATCTTTAGAAATTTGTGCACCAGAAATTAGTTTTGCATCTGGGGACAATTGTTCACCAATTTTTTGGATTATTTGTTTGTATTCTTCCAATGAAAGGTCTGTTCCGCCGATGACATTTACTAGTGCACCTTTCGCGTTTTTAATATCTACATCTAAGAGGGGATTGTTCAATGCTTTATCTACGGCTTCCATTGCTCTGTCGCTGGAATCTGATTCGCCCATTCCAATTAAGGATACACCTCCATTTGCCATGATTGCTTTGACATCTGCAAAATCAAGATTGACTAATCCGGAACTTGTAACTAATTCTGTAATTCCCTTTACCGCATTTGTTAAGATTTCGTCGGCAACCTTGAATGCTGTTGGAAGTGGTAAATCTGGGGCTAGGTCTAATAATTTATCATTAGGGATTACAATTAATGTATCAACGATTCCTTCCAGTCGTTCGAGACCTTCCATTGCGTTCTCTATTCGTTTAGCGCCTTCAACTGTAAAAGGTAATGTGACTACTCCGATGACCAATGCCCCTTGTTTCTTGGCAATTTCTGCTATGATTGGGGCTGCTCCAGTACCAGTTCCTCCTCCCATCCCACAAGTTATAAAAACTAAATCGGCGTTCGCTAGTTTCTTTTTAATTTCTTGTTGTTGTTCTTTTGCAGCTTCTGCTCCAATCCGAGGGTTTGAGCCTGCTCCAAGACCTTTAGAAAGTTCTCGTCCAATTAGTATTTTTTGGTCAGAGTTAGCATAAAGCAAATCTTGTGCATCAGTATTTATAGCTATAATTTCTCCGCCTTTGATTCCTATTTCCTTCATTCGAGAAACGGTATTCCCTCCTGCTCCCCCTACACCAACAACTTTAATCCTCGCTGATTGTTTCTTTAGAATTTCTTCTAATTCTTGATCTATCTCAGAATTTGTACCCCTTTGAGGAATATGATATATTCCCGAGACACTCTCTTTTGTTAGTATGTCTTCCATTAGGTTGAATTTGGTCATGAGAGTTTTTAAGGATTTAGAGCATTTAGTAGATATAATCTTAGAGGTATAAAATTTTTAGAAAGATTAATCTCTATGGACTTTTTCATCTTTTTCTTTTTTTTCAATAAGTTTGCTTTCAATTTTTAATCCTAAAATCTCTTCAAATTTTGGTGCGAATATTTTTACGAACGGTTCGAATTGTTTTTCTATTTTGAATATAATTGTTTTTTCATTCTTATCGAATTCAAATTTTTTCCTGAATAAAAATTCTTGGAGTGCGTCAATTTTTTCTTTTTCTTCAGTTATAATTTTGTTTATCTTATATTCATAAGTTATTTTTTTTCCTGATAGGGGATTGTTGAAATCTACGAGTGTTCTTCCTCGGTCGCTAGATAAAATTCGGACTAGTTGCCCGTCGAGTGAGAGTTGCATTCCTCTTTGAGGGTCTATTTTTTGTTCATGGAAAAACTTTGTTGGAACCATTCTAACCATTTGGGGATCTCGTTTTCCAAAAGCGTCTTCTGGTTTGAGGTCTACAGTATAAGACTTTCCTGTTTCCTTTCCTTCAATGTCTTCGTCAAAACCTTTTGGTAGCATTTTGTTTCCGATAGATAAAATAAACGGTTTTAGATCTTTGACATTAAGTCCTGCTTTTTCAGCGTCGGATTTTATATTTGTGTCGAAGATTTCATCTGTATCTGTAACTTTCCCAGTAAATTCAATTTCCACAAAATCGTTTTTCTTTAGCGTCATAAGAGTTTGGAGAAATGGAGGTTTTTAAGTTTTGGGGGATTAATTAAAAACTGGGTTTTTACCCTGCAGGTATCTCTGGTGAGATAAGTTTATTCAGTATCTCCGCACATGATTAATTACTTCTAAATTACTCCAAAAGATTTATAAATATAACCTATCTAATAGATAAGTATGAAAAGGGTCAAGATAATTGAAAAATCAACACTCATATTAAAAGGAATAAAATGTTTTGT
>JBDROH010000014.1:0-2108 GCA_043810285.1 archaeon | reverse complement strand
GATATATTGTGATGGGATTACATCCTTTTCGGAGATTACTGTGCTGCCTGCAAGTCTTTCTAAGGTTACAATTCTTATGCCAGATAGCTTTGATTATGGCAGTACTTATCCTGTGGCAGGATTAGTCAAATATGATGTGTCTCTAATTCCATTTATCGCCAAAGGACCACTTCCAAAAATTGCAAATTTATCTTTTGGAAGATTTAATTTTTTTAATTCAGCTAATTGTTTTTTGAAATTTTCCATTATTTTAGTATAATGTGCACGCCTTTATTAAATTATCTTTGAGGATTGATTTCTACTCTTCGCCAGCCCTTCGGGATGTTGCACTCTGGCTCGTCCTACGCTTCGCTTCGGATACCTTAACAGCGATTAAAACTCCGCTCCGTTGCACTTCGCTACGCCCTTCGGTTTTGTGGGTTGCCTCAAAACCTACGGGGAAATAAATCCTTCGGAAACTTCAGATAAGCCCGATGTTAAATGAAATTTAGAAAAAGGCCCTAAATGAGAAAACTTTATATTCATACACAATTTATTAAAACTATGGAAATAAAAACTGCAACATTAAAAGACATTGATACAATCATTGAACTAGGAAATTCAGTTAATGAATTTCAAGTTAGCAAGGAAGTTGTTACCTTTTGGCCAAAGAATGTTTTGATTGATTGTGTCAAAAGTAATAATAATCCTATTCTTGTTGCAACAGAGAACAAACATATAATTGGATTTATAATCGCAAATTATAATCCTTCTTTCAAAAAAGCAATTATAGAAAATATTTTTGTGAGTTCTAACTTCAGAGGCAAAGAAGTTGGAAAATTGCTTTTGGATAATTTGCTTGATAAACTGAAAGAATTAGGTTGCGAATATGTTTGTTCTCTTACAGAAATAGAAAATAATGTTGCAGTTAAATTCTATTTAAATAATAATTTCAACAAAGGAATAAATTGTGTGTGGATTGATAAAATATTAGATGAATCATTCAAGAAATAACGGCCTTTTTCTAAACTCAAGGGGACGCTACGCTTCTCGTTTCACTCGACCCTCACTTAACAATTTTTATTTAATCTTACAAAAGAGTTATATATTAAACACCCATTCCTTAAAGATATGAAAATTAATTTTATAATAATTTTAACTTTGCTATTGGTACTTAGTTCTGTAAATGCATTACCTAATCACGACACAAATATAGAAGTTAAATTAAGTTGCTATTCCAAAAATGTAGATATAACAAGATATTTCTATGTGCTTAATTCTGAAAATAATGTAACAGAATTGGAACCATTTCAAAACAGATATGTATTTGGAATAGAAAGTTCACTCGAACCAAAATTAAAACAAATAATTGATTCAAATAACGATAATTATGAAATCTCGTTTGTAAACTTAGAAGATATCAAAGTTATAGATGTTTATTTCCCTAAACAATTGACACAACCATCTTCATTTAACAAATATTTTATTAAAACAAAATATTCTTCAAATAAATTTATCATAAAACAAGAAAGTATGAGTAAATTAGATTTTCGTCATTTACTTATTGAAAACAGAACTTTAAATGAATTAAAAATAGTTTTTCCAAAATGCTTTTTAAAATCTGTTAAAATCAAAGAAATTTATCCCAATCCAACTATGAAGTATGAAAGCGAAAGTGAAATAACTTTGATATTTGACTCAACTAAATTAGAAGAAGTTAAAGGTATTAAAGGATATAATCCAAATATTATATATAACTATTATTTTAAAGTTTTCAAACTAATAATATTTATCTTAAGTACAATTACTGGTGCCATAATTATTTTATATTCTAAAAAAATAAAGGAATGTGTTAAAAAAGTATTCAAGAAAGATTAAATATAAACTCTTCTGGATTTTTTGCTTCGCAAAAATCGTTGCACTATCCCTTGGTTTTTTCTGCGAAAAGATGAAACTAACAGGAATTTAACAGTTCCGAAACCTTACAGGTTTCTCCACCCAAATTTGATTTTCCAGCTCTGTTCCGCTTTGCTTCACGAGGGAAAATCAAACTTCGTTAAATCCCGATGTTCAACATTTCTACCCCAAACTCCCCGGAAAATAAGTACACTTATGCTCCTCGGTAACTA
>JBDROH010000013.1:0-46152 GCA_043810285.1 archaeon | reverse complement strand
ATAATGCGGGCAAGAAAGTTGTTTTAGCAAGCCGTTAAGCTTTTTAAGAATTTTCACTTCTTTTTTCATGTAATACCTCTCAGTATTACAAGGTCTTCAGGGATTAAGTAATTTTTCCCTGAGGACTTTTTCAACAGAGCCGTTATAATGGTACATTGTTAAGTTAAAGGGAGCTATTTGATATTATAGGAATGCTATTCCTATCCAGTTAAAACAAAGGTTTAAGAACGCCCGTCCCATATATCTAATATGGTTAATGAGGCAAAGACGGAAATTATTGTAAGGAAGATTTTAGAAAAATATAAGGAAGATTTTGAGGACGAAGATAATAATTTTGTTATAATTGAAGAAAAGAAATCTGATAATCCTACAATAGATAAACTTCTAAAAACTGCTTCGAAAAGAGGGGATGGTGCTGGTTATCCCGAATTTATAATTAGTTTTCCAAATAGTGATATATTGATTGTTATTGAGTGTAAAGCTGATTTAAAAAAACATAAAAGTAAAACTATGAAAAATTATAGGGATTATGCTGTAGATGGGGCTTTATTATATTCTTCATATCTCTCCAAAGAATTTAATGTCATCTCAATAGGGGCTTCTGGGGAAACGCAAAAAGAACTTTTAATTGATAATTTTTTACAAGTTAAGGGAGAGAAAAAGGCAAGAGATTTAAATATAAAAGAAATTTATGATTTTGAAAGTTATTTTGAATTATTGAAAAAAGATAAGATAAAAGAAAAATTTGATTTTCATAGATTAATGGAATATTCAAGAGTTCTTAATCAAAATTTAAGAGATAATTTTGAGTTTGAAGACAAATTAAAACCTTTAGTTGTTAGTGGTATTTTATTGGCTCTTGAGGATAGAGGTTTTTGTTTATCTTATCCTACAAAAGAAAAACCTCTTGAAATTGCCGAGTTGATAATTAGCACAATTAAAGAAAGATTAGATAGAGATAATATTAAAGGTATAAAACAAAATACTATAGTTAGCACTTATGGTTTTTTGAAAAACAATACGCAGATAATAAACGATTTTAACGAGAAAGGAAAGCCAAATACAAGCTTAAAAGATTTAATAAAAGAAATTGAAAGAAATGTAAAGCCATTTTTACAAGATTATAAACAATATGATGTTATCGGAATTTTCTATAATGAATTTTTAAGATATGCGAATGGTGATGGGGGTTTGGGAATTGTTTTAACTCCAAAACACATAACGGAACTATTTGTTGAATTAGGAGAAGTAGGAAAAGATAGCGTTGTTATTGATAATTGTTGTGGAACGGCTGGATTTTTAATTAGTTCTATGAAAAAAATGGAAGACTTAGCAAAAGGAGATAAAAAGAAAATAAAAGAAATTCATACAAAACAATTAATAGGTATTGAAAATAATTCTGCTATGTTTTGTCTTGCTTGTTCAAATATGATGTTAAGAGGAGATGGGAAATCAAATATAACTCAACAAAGTTGTTTTCAAATGCCAAAGGAAAATATAGAAAACTTAAAACCAACAGTAGCTTTTTTGAATCCGCCATATTCAAAAGACAACGGACATAAAGAATTAGAATTTGTTTGGAATGCTTTAAGCTTTTTAGAACCTCATGGAACTTGTATCGCTATTGTTCCTCAATCTTGTGCAATGAATACAAAAAAGGGAAATGAAAACGTTAAGGACAGAATACTAAAGCACCATACATTAAAGGCGGTTATGAGTGTTCCCGATAAACTTTTTGATGATAGTGAAAAAAGTGCAGTTACTTGTATTATGGTTTTTGAAGCACATAAATCCCATACAGATAATACTAAAACATTGTTTGGATACTGGAAAGATGATGGTTATATTAAAGTTAGACCTTATGGCAGAATTGATTATAGGCATCTCTACCAAGAAAAAATAAAGGGGTTATGGTTGGATAGTTATTTTGGGAAGAAAGAAATAGAGGGATTTTCTGTATTGAAAAATGTTAGTGGAAGTGATGAATGGTTAGTTGAACCATATATTAAAACAAAATTTAAAGATTTGAAAGATGAAGATTTTGAAAAAACATTATTGGATTATTCTACTTTTTTATATTCTAATAAATTAAAAGATAAGGTTTCAAGTGAAAGTTTAAACTCTAAAAAATTAAACATAGATTTTGATAAGTGGAAAAAAGTAAAAATTGGATTTAATGAAGTGGATAATCCGAATGGTTTATTTGTCGTTGGTGGCTCAAAAACGACAGATAAAAAAATACTTGATGATAACAATAAATCAGAAGAATTAAAATATCCCTATGTTACTACACAGACAAGTAATAACGGAATTAGGGATTGGTATGATACTTTCACAGATGAAGGAAATATTTTAACTATTGATAGTGCAGTTGTAGGTTTTTGCTCATATCAACCATTTAATTTTACTGCTTCTGACCATGTAGAAAAGCTAGTTCCTAAGATTGAGATGAATGTTTATAGAGCTTTATTTTTAGCAACCATAATAAATAAAGAACAATATAGATATTCTTATGGTAGAAAATTTAATCAAGATAGAATAAGAGATACAGAAATAAAATTACCATTTAAAGATGGGGAAGTAGATTGGGATTGGATTGAAGACTACATCAAAGGATTAAGTTACTCAAAGTATTTATAATTTAATTTCTAAGTGAATAATGTCTCTCTCTTTTATAAACACTTGATAGTTTATCCTCTTTAATAAATTTTGATTTGTTTTTATTTTTCATTATATCTAAATATAATCTTGAACTTAGAGAAGAAATAGGTGTAGCAGATTTGAAGGTTATTTTTCCTCGTTTCATTATTTCAGAATATATCTGTTTTGCAGTCATTGACTTTTTATTTTTTCTAAGTATTGTTTCTGCCTCTTTTAGTAATGTAACCATAAAAATATCAAGAAAACACATTATAAAAGATTAACTACCTTCAAATAAATATAAAAAATAGATTAGATGGTTTTCGCCATCTCAATCAATTCCAACCACTTGTTAGGATTCTCAAGTTTTAAATCAGTAGCAATTTCATAAGGGCAAACTCCGATAGCTTGATGTTTTCTTATGAAATTATAAAATATCTCATAACCTTTCATAATCGCTTGAGCCGATTCTATCTTACCATGAAAGCCCCTAAAAGTAACCGTTCTTTCTCTTATTGAGTTGTGCATTCTCTCAACATAAATATTAAATCCTTCGCCTTTTGAAGCGATGTTTTTATTATGAAAAATATTATGTTTTCCTATTTTGTTATTATATCCCCAAGTTTGCTTAATTATCTTCTCATAAGCCGTGTAGCCGTCTGTCGTGATGGTTGTGATGTGACCTTCTGTTTTATATTTAACTTTCTTCATAATTTCTTTTAGCTCGTTTTGTCCTCTTGAATTAAAATATTTAGAACCAACCATATAACGAGTTTTAACATCAATAATATCAATAAACCAATCTTTAGAAACGCCTTTCGTTTTGTGGCTTATTCTTCGGTGGTATTCCATTTCGTCTAATTGAACTTCCGAGCCACCATTAATTTTTAAGTTGTCAGTAAATCCACTTATCATTTTAGAATACTTAACCACCCAATTATAGATAGAAACATTAGAAGAATTATGTGGCAAGAAAGCCTTAAAGTGTTCTTGAACTTTCCGAGTAGAAACACCCCTATAAAATAAATCTAAAGCACAAGTTATTTTCTGTGGGTTATTTCTCATTCTATAAAAGCCGTCATCAATAACAAAAGCCTTCTTACATTCATTACAAAAGTATCTCTGTATCTTTCCTCTATTCTCTGTCTTTCTAAATCCTCTTTTCTTTATTTTATTAGAGTTGCATTTAGGACAGCAAACATTTTTAACTTCGGTTTCTTGTTTATTATTGTGTTTCATTTTAATCGGTGGGATACAAAAAGAGGGAGTTCGTAGCTCCCTTTGTTTTCTTTTTGTGTTTATTATTACCTTGTAAGGTTATACCTATCTAAGTAATAAAGACTATATAAACCTTTCGTTTCTAAGTATAACCTCAATAGGTAACATTTATAAAGTATAGTTTCTTAAATATAATATGGCAGAAATAGAAATTAAAGTAAGAGGTTACAAATGCGAGAGATGTAAGCACGAGTGGATTCCAAGAAATAAAAAAGAAACTCCAATCATCTGTCCAAAATGTAAATCTCCTTACTGGAATAAACCTAAGAAGAAGAAATAATTTTTTTAATTTAGATAGCTCCCTTTAACTTAACAATGTATTATAATGGAAAGGTTTAAATATATTGGAGGATTAAAATAAGTATTACATCCCCGGTATGACGCAAGGAATGCCGGGAGTCTTATTTTCTAAAATGGTTAAAAAAAAGGCTATCGTGTTCGTTGATGGCAATAATTGGTATCATAATGTGAAGTCGATTATTGTAAAACCTAGGGCGATTGATTTTCGGAAGTTAGCGAGTATGGTTGCAGAGCATTTTGATTTGAATGTTATTGAGATTCGTTATTATAATTCGACGCCAGATATAGAACTTGGAGAGGATAATTATTATAAGCACATGGTTTTTTTGGCGAGTTTGAAACAAAAAGGTTTAACTGTTAAAACTCGAAAATTAAAAAAAATAAAAGTTGGTGGGAAGGTGATTAGGGTTGAGAAAGGGATTGATGTGATGATTTCTACAGATATGATGAGAAAAACTTTGGTGGAAAATTCCTGTGATTGTTGCATTTTGATTACAGGGGATTCTGATTTTGTTCCAGTTATGCAATTAATAAAAAAGGCGAAGAAAGAAGTTTTAACAGTTTCAGTTTTGAAAGGTTATTCTCGAGAGTTGTTACAGGGTGAGTTTCGTTTTTGGATTTTGAAAAAGCAAGATATTGTTAAATGTTTTGGAGGATATAATGGGAGAGAAAGGTAAACCAACAAAGCAAGATAAGATTGAGGCAGACAATCTGATGGAAGAAGTTAGTGAGATTTTGGAGCCTTGTATTAAGTGTGGGAGATGTAAAAGTATTTGTCCAGTTTTTAGAGTTTTGAGAGAAGAGCATGTTTCTCCTAGGGGAAAGACGATTATTTTGTCAGAAAATATTTTGGATAATGTAATTTTTGAATGTTGTCTTTGTAAGGGATGTGAGAAAGAGTGTCCGTTGGGTGTGAAAGTTTGCGATGCTATTTTGAAGGCACGGAATGTAATGGTTCTAATGGGAAAGGGATTGAAGTCAAATGAGGAAATGATTAAAAATATTTGGAAATATGGAACTCCTTTTGGAAAGGGGGAGATAAAAACTTAGTTGTGTGCAAACCAAAATTCTAGTTTCTCTTTATCTTTCTTATGTAATTTTACAAAACCGAATCTTTCAAATTGTATGACAGTTCCAATGTTTAATTTTCCTAATTCTTCTTCTCCCAATCCTTTTTTGATAGAACCGTCAGGCATTCTTACTTCTACTTGGATATTATAAGGTAAATGTGGAAGCCAGTGAATGAATTTGGTTTTCATATTGTTATCTGGTTCTTCCGAGAGGAATGAAAAATCTCGAGGTCTCAACCCAATCTTATCTGATTTAAAATTAAGGAGATGTATTAATCTATAATTTCCATCTTGCATAAGTTCGGCGTCTTGTTCAGAGATTAGGAATTCTTGTGTTGTTTGATAAATTCGGTATCCGTTTTTTTGGTTTGGATGACGAGGAAGTTTGGCCGTAAGTTCAGGGCAACCTTTGATTGTTATTTTTGTCGGATTTTCTACAAAGAAATATCGTGAAACTTCGTTGAGTATTTTTTTGTTCAAGGTATAGAGAACGTCGACGGGAATTGTAATATTTGTTTTTTTAATTCCTGTATTCAATATAAATTGTCTGACTGCTTCGGGTTGGATTCCTCTATCTCGGAGAGATTGTAATGACCATGTTCGTGGATCGTTCCAGCCAATATAATTTTTTGATTTAACTTCTTGCGCACCTTTTGATTTTGAGATTTTAACTCCTTCGATTGCAAAATGTCCATTGTAAATAACTTCTGGATGTTCCCATTTGAAAATGTCCCAGATGAATTTCTCTACTCGTGTTTCTATCGCTAATTCCATCCCCCTTAAAATGTGGGTGATACCGAAGACGTGGTCGTCGATTGCCCAGGAGAAATCTAGTAGAGGATATACTCTATACTTATTTTTTAGTTTTGCGTGAGGTCGGTCTGAAATTCTAAACATAATTCTATCACGGAATGCCGGGTCGGAATCTTGCATATTGGTTTTTAGCCTTATGCACATTGAACCTTCTTTTGCTTTGAACATTTTTTCCCATCTTTTGATTTGGATTTCTGGAGGGAATTCTCGACAAGAACATGCGATACCCTTTACTTTTAAGTCGTGCATTATTTCTCTCTCGCAATCACAGACATACATGTAATTTTTTTTAATTAGTTCTTCTGCATAAGCATAATACTTTTCTATTCTGTCGGATTTGTAGATTACATTTTTTTCATAATTGATATTGAGCCATTTTGCCCCTTCTTCAATTAATTTGTAGGCCTCAGGTTGGATTGGTTTTGCTTCTGAACCAATAGTGTCATCCATAACTAATATTAATTTTCCTTCATAAATTTTTGTATATTCGTCGTTGAGAACCATTGTTCGTGCATTTCCAAGATGGAGCGGTCCCGATGGAAAAGGTGCGAATCGCATCACAACCTTTCCTTTTTCCGCATTAGGTAATTCAGGTAAACCTTCCCTAATCTTTCGTTTGCTTGTTTTAAATTCTAATTTAGAAAATTGTTCTTTTTGTTTTTCTAAAGAAAGTGCGTTTACTTCTTGAAGAACTTTTTGAATTAGTGGTATGGTATCTTTTACTTCTGATTTTTCTAATCCCTCTGCAAAGAGGCCTGCCAAAACTGCACCTTGATTTGCTTTGCCTTCGTGCTTAATTGCATTTTCTAAAGCGTGAGCTTCAATCACTTCATTTGGTATTTCAGTCATATTAATTAGAAGGTATTAAGAGTTTTAAATATATTGGATTGCTATGTAGATTACCAACCCATAGAACCAATATTAGAATTATTTGGTTGATTGACATCGAGTTTTTTTTCAAGAAGTTCGGTTCGTTGTTCGAGTTTGTAAATTTTATTATCAAGTTCAGTTATCTTTGTATCTACTTCTCTTTTATTGTAGCCGTCGGATTCTGTGCCGAAGGTTTCTTTTGTCGAGGGAGTATTCTCCATAAAACTGAAGAAGTTTGAGTTTGAAGATGTTGGCGATGTCGAAGATGTTGATTTAGAGTTTGTTCCGAGTTCGACGAATCCGCTTGAGTCTGTAGGTATAACTCTCTCTTGCCTAGGAATTCTCACAACGCCTCGTCTTTGAAGTTCCCTAACATCAATCATTCTTTTCTTCTTTCCGAAAATCATAATCTTGATAAGTGAGTGGTTTATTTAAGTCTTGCTAAACTTTATATATTCTTGATTCTGTAAATGATTATGGGTGATATAAAAGAAGTGATAACTAAAACTATTCCTAAAAAATGGAATGAACCAGTAGCATCTTACAAAATAACTTTCGATTCTCAACAGGCGCAGTTGGAGCCGATTTATTATTGGTTGTTGGATTTTATTCAGGATATGGGTTGGAATATGGAAAAGTTGGTGGATAATTTTACGGCAAGTCCAGGGTCTGGGCAATTTTCCGAGATGAATATGAAAGCGACGAAGATGCAAGAGGAAGGGATGAAAATTCTTGGAGGATTGAATCAGGTTGTTAAGTCTGTTTTGAATTTGATTTATGATTTGAAGGAGTTTGAGATGAGGTTGGCGCATTACGATGACGCTTTGTCTGAGGATAAGGCTAAAAAAGAGGCTGGAATGTTGGCTTTGAAACAGACTTGGTTGGATAATGTTGATTTAAAGAGGGGGAGGGGTTCTATTCATCAGATGGCAGCGGAGCTTGGTTTCACGACCATAAGAGAGGTTTTTATGATGGCGAATTCTTTGGAAGATTTGAAAAAGATGAATAATGAAGATGAGGGTGGATTAATTAACGATCAGGTTTATAGAATTTTAGTTCCTAGAATAAGCGAGTATTTGAAGTGGATGAATTATTCGGAAAAAGAATTACGAAAGCGTTTTAATATTGAGAAGGGTTATTTGAAGTCGCAGGTTGAGACGATAAAGTTGTATTCGGCTTGGATGAAACCTTATTTGAAAGCAGCAGAAGATTTGAAACAAAAAGGCTTTGAAAAGAATGCAGCGTTGGTTAATGCGTTTTCTACGTCGATGTTTGAGTTGCAATTGTTTGGAAAGAAGCCCGTTAAGGTTCCGGAAAAGTTTAAGGGATATCATTTGAAGAGGAATTATAATCAGTGTATTGTGATTGGGTTAAAGTATCGGGGGCATGTTTCGCAGAGGATGACGCAAAAAGGGGATTACGGTTTTGCGATGGGAGGTAGAATTGATATGGTTTTTGATTCTTATGCCTTGAACGATGAAGAATTAAGTTTGGTTAGAAAGGAATTAGATAACGACGATATTGCAGATAGTATGGCTTTTTCGGCAGATGTTATGGAGGGAGCGCTTGAAGAATTGAAAGAAGATTTGGATTATTTTTTGAAGAATGATGAAGAGAAGAAGAAATTGGAAAAGAGCAAGGTAGAGAAAAGTGAAGATATTAATCCATTTGCGGCATTGTTTGGTTTATTTACGGGTGGTGGAAATACAGAGAAAGAAAAGAAGGCTGAAATTAGTGATGTTAAGGATATTAAAAAAGATAATTTTGTTGAACAAACAGTTCGAGCCGAGGCTGCTAGTGCGGCAGGATCTACATTATATACTGTTTATGATATTTATAAAAAGGCACATGGGATGGCTTCGGCT
Source organism: archaeon (assembly GCA_043810285.1). Classification (GTDB taxonomy): domain Archaea; phylum Nanobdellota; class Nanobdellia; order Pacearchaeales; family GW2011-AR1; genus JAGVXH01. The sequence goes on along the minus strand of JBDROH010000013.1, from coordinate 37,316 downwards.
CCAGGTGAAGGTTTCGATAAAGTTGATGAAGAAGTTAGTAAAGAGCCTAGGGTAAAATTTAGGGATGTATTTAAGGGACAAGACGGAAGTTAATTAAAGTTTATTTTTCTTTTTGAGACAGCACAATTTAAATAATCTTTATCTTTGATATTTATAGGTGTTATATGGCAGATAATTATACTAGTTATGAATCATTTTATGAAGGAGGGACGTCTTCGCTTGATCCGGATCATGGAAGTTTTGTAGGCTATCGAATGAGTGCGGCTGGACTTGGTTTCCCTGGTTCTCCTCAGACTGCAAATCAACTTGGAGAAACTGTTACTGCCTTAAAGCAAGGAGTTAAAGCTTTTGAGGTTTCTATGATTATGCCTGATGCTACTGAAGCTATTCCTAAGGAACATTTTAAAGAGATGCGAGCTTTGATGAAACTTTCTGGTGTTAAACCGTCTGTTCATGGGCCTATGCTCGATCCTGCGGGCTTCGGTGAAAAAGGTTGGGGAGGAAATTTGGAACGGGAAGATAATGAACGGAGAATGTTTGATGCTATAGAAAAGGCACATGTTTTGGATCCTAATGGTAATGTTCCAATTGTTTTTCATGGTTCTGCTGGTGCTCCGGGTCCTGAGTTTCAACCAGGCAAAGGTAAAAATAGATTTGAAGTTGAAAAAACTTTTGCAATTAATCGCGAAACTAAGCAATTAGCTCCGCTTGAAAAAGAATATAAGTTTCGTCCGGGGAGTCCGGAATCTCTTACTAAGGGGGGGAAGCTTTATACTCCTGAGGTACAATTAGATTCTATTAATGCAACTGAATGGGAAAATAGAATGATTGAGTTATCAAAAGCCAATAAAGAAGATCGTGATATTATTAAAGACTCATATGAATCACTGAAAAAAGTTTATGGGAATGCAGTTATAAATAATAAGGGTCAATTTATTGATATGGAGACTGGTAAGGAGCTTAAATATCCTGATTCTAATCAAATTAAAGATTATAATGCTCTGCAAAGAACAAATATTTTTGTGGAAGATGCTGGATTAAAATTTACTGACTCTTTTCATAAAGCGTATAAGTATGGATCTCCTGCGCAGAAAAAAGAATTGAAGAATCTTGCTGAAAAATATTCTAATAAGATAGATGGGCTACTCCCTAACGCAGTTTTGAATATCCCTATAAGGCAAGAAATTTTGGAGGAATCTTCCAGAAGCTTGCGGGAGATTGCGATGAGGTATGGTGCTCCTAAAATTTTTGAAGAAGTTGAAACTTTTGCGATAGATAAATCAGCTAAGACCTTTGGGAATTTGGCTATGAGATCTTATAATGAATTCGGGGGGAGCGCCCCAATTATTGCAATTGAAAATTTTATGCCTGGAACGGCATTCTCTTCGGCAGAGAAATTAAAAGAATTGGTGAATAGTTCGCGGAAGGTTTTTGTTGAGCAATTGATTAGGGAGAAGAAATTGAGTGAGGCTGAAGCTAAGAAGATTGCGGAGAAACAACTTGGTGTTACTTGGGATGTTGGTCATTTGAATATGATTAAGAAAAAAGGTTTTACCGATGTTGATGTTTTAGCAGAAACAAAAAAAATTAGTGAAGATAAGACCATGGTCAAACATTTACACCTGACAGATAATTTTGGCTTTGCTGATTCTCATTTGGCTCCAGGTATGGGAAATGTTCCGTTTAAAAAAATTATGGAGCAGTTGGAGAAAACCGGGCGATTGAAGGATATGCGGAAAATTGTCGAGGCTGGAGGGTTCGTTCAGCATTTCAAGAAGTCTCCACATGGAATGTCGTTGGCGGCTTTTGGCTCACCTATTTATGGAATGAGTGCTGGCCCTCACTGGAATCAAGCAACCGAAATGCAAGGTTCTTATTTTGGAGGTTATGGCACTCTTAATCCGCAACAGCATCATTCGATGTATGGTTCTGGTTTTACGACTATGCCTATTGACCTAGGAGGACAGATGCCTGGGGACCAATCACGATTTGGTGGAACTCCGATGGCTTAGGCCCGAAACCTTCGCTCATAATACTGTGGACCTGGAATGCTGAAGGGAGGTTTTATAAAATATAATTACTAAGAATTAATAAGAGAGGATGGTTGATAAAAAAAAGGTAACTAAGAAAGTACTCGAAAAAGCTTCGACACTTTTAATTGCAGGCGAGAGAGAGATTGCTATGGATTTTGCAATGAAGGTATATGAAAAGTTTGACCAGATGATAAAGTCTGTTGTTCTTTTTGGGTCGTCGGCAAAAAGAGTTTCGACTCCCTATTCGGATATTGATATTATAGTTATTATTGATGATGTTGGAATTAGGTGGGACCAAGAGTTGATTGCATGGTATCGTGAGGAACTTGGCAAGTTGATTGTAGCTAATCCCTATAGGAAATCGTTACATATTAACTCTGTTAAATTGTCTACGTGGTGGGAAGATTTAATGCGCGGAGATCCGGTGGTGATTAATGTTTTGAGATATGGTGATGCGTTGATTGATTTTGGTGGTTTTTTTAATCCGTTGAGAATTTTATTGAAGGAAGGAAAAATTCGTTCGACTCCAGAATCTATCTATACACTTTTGCAGAGAGCACCGGGACATATGACTCGTGCAAAACAATCTATGTTGGCAGTTGTCGACGGGCTTTATTGGACTATGGTTGATTCGGCACATGCCGCTTTGATTGCAGCAGATGTTATGCCTTCTTCTCCAGAAACTATTCCTAATGTTTTGATTGAGACTTTTGTAAAGACTAAGAAGTTAAATAGAAAATATGTAGATTATTATTCGGAGATTCATTCTGTTGCAAAAAATGTTGTTCATAGTACTTTGGTTTCTATTAGGGGAAAGGAACTTGATGATTGGTTTAATAAAGCAGACTCTTTTTTAGGAGAGATGGCTAAGTTGGTGGATAAGTTGGTTGATGAGAGAAAGGATACGCCTAGGATTTAATAAGTTTGTATTTTAAATTTGATATAGGAATTATATTAATTAAAGATGTCTTCTTTTGCTGGTTTGTTTTTGGAAGGTTCTTCTGCAGGTTCTTCTATTAAATTCTCAATTACTGGTTCTTTTATTTCTTCTATCCTTTCTTGTTCTAGTGTTTGTCTTTCTTGAAGTTCTTCTTTGATAGATTCTTTATTGTCGAGAGGTTCGATTTTTGGTTCTTCAGTTTTTTCACTTTCAAGTTTTCTTACTAACTCTGAAATTTCTTTTGCTACATCTGCGTTGACAGAGATTGAATCTATCCCTTGTTTGACTAAGAATTCTACCATCTTTTTATTCGAGCCGGCTTGTCCACAGATTGAAGTTTCGACTCCATGGCTTTTACATTCTCTTATGACTCGTGAGATTTGTTTTAGAACTGCCCAGTTTGTTTCGTCATAAATATTTTGGACTTCCTCATTTCCTCTGTCGATTGCTAATGTGTACTGCGTCAAGTCATTTGTCCCGAATGAAATAAAATCTATACCTTCATCACAAATATCTTTAATTAAAATTGAGGCTGCAGGTGTTTCAATCATTACTCCTAATTGGACATTGTCTATTTTCATTTCATTAAATAATTTTCTTGCTTGTTTTACTTCTTCTACTGAAATAACTTGTGGGAACATCACTCCAAATTTATGGCCCTTATCAGCGAGTTCTTTTATAGCTGCAAGTTCTGCCTTGAATATTCCAAGGTGTTTTAATGAGAATCTAATTCCGTGGTCGCCAAGCATAGGATTTCTTTCAATTTCTTTAGGTGCACCTTCGAGATTTGAATATTCGTCACTACGGATATCTGAAGACCGAACCCAGATTGGTTTTCCTATGAATGTATCGGCAATTTTGCTTAGACCTTTCTTTAACATTTCTTTGTAATCTTCAAGTTTATTTTCTTTTTCATAAGCTAATGGATGTTTTCCTCCGAGTGCAATTAATCCTTCAAGTCGAACAAGCCCGATTCCATAAGCCTTGGTTTTTGCTGCTCGTTCTGCAAATTGTGGTAGGTCAACTAGTACTTTGATTTTTGTTTTTGTTTCGACAATTGGTAAAATTTCTATCTTTTTATTTTCGGCTCTTCCAGCAAAAACTTTTCCATTTGAACCATCAACGGTTACTTCGTCTCCATCTTTTAATTTGTCTAGACAATCTTCTGTTCCTACTACTGCTGGAATTCCCATTTCTCGTGAGATGATTGCTGCGTGTGCCGTTACTCCTCCTTCAGATGTCACGATTGCTGCGGCTTTTTGCATTGTTACAACCATATCCGGATTTGTCATTGTAGTAACTAAGACGTCTCCTTGTTTTATTTTTCCCAAGTCATCCATTGAACGAATTATTTTTACAATTCCTGAGGCTACTCCTGGCGACGCTGCCAAACCCTGAGTTAAAATCTGACCTTCTAATTCTACAGCCTCGGCTTGATTTTCTTTTAGTGTTGTTATTGGTCTTGTTTGCAATATATAGATTTCTTCTCCCTCAGTTGCGAACTCAATGTCTTGGGGTTTCTTATAGTGGTCTTCGAGTTTTATTGCGTATTCTGCAAGTTGTTTTATCTCATAAGTTTTCAAGACTCTTTGATGGGATTTCTCAGGAGTTAGCTGAATTGTTTTTGTTTGTCCTCCTGAAGTACGGATAATTGCTAATTTTTTATCTGAAACTTTTTCCTCGACGATTTCTAAATTTCTTTTGACGATATATTGGTCTGGTTTGATTTTCCCTGAGACGATTCCTTCACCCTGACCGAATACTGCCTCGATTAAAATTTCATCGTTATTTTTTACAGGATGCCTCGAGAACATTACTCCAGATTTATCTGAGTTTATCATTTTTTGAACGACTGCTGCGATTCCAACAAAATCATCGAAACCTTTTTTCTTACGGTAATATAATGAACGTGCTGTGAAGATTGAAGCAAAACATCGTTTTACTTTTTCGATTAGTTCTGGGTTTCCTTTGACATTGATAAACGAATCTTGTTGTCCTGCGAAACTTGCATCGCCTAGGTCCTCTGCCGTCGCTGAACTTCTTACTGAAACGAAAACTGGTTCTCGTGATGACCTTAATATAGATAATGCTCCAGGAGAACTTCCCATCCCATCTAGATCAATATTGAAATGGTCGTATGCTTCAAGAATTTCATTTTTTAAATTTTCTGGCATTTTAGTGTCAATGATAATATTTCTTATTTCTTCTGCTTTTTTTGTTAAGCTGTCTGTGTCATCTACGTCAATTTTGTTTAGAATTTCTCGGATTTGGTCTTTTACTTTTGTTTCTTTTATAAAATAGTAAAATGCATCTGTTGTTATTACGAATGCTTGAGGGACCGGGAACTTTGCGTTAAATATCTCTCCTAGATTTGCACCCTTGCCTCCCGTAAGTTTTATATCCTCCTTAGAAATATTTGAAAGCCATCTGATATAATCGTCACCCATAAGGTTATTCAGAGGATAGAATATATAAATGTTGTTGTAGATTTTTTATTATGTAGAGGAGATTATTTAATATATATGTTAGGATATAGTATATTGTAGTATATACCTAAGACCAAAAAAAAAGGACATTCAAATTACGAAGAGGTCCTTTTTTGTTTAATTTTATCTTCTTTCTATCACCCTTATTTTTTTCTCGAGTTCTTCGAGGGTAGTATATGTAACCATCTCGACTGGGTGATTAACTTTTCTTTGAATAATCAGGAAATTTATCAACCACAATATATCTTTAAAATCATACTCCTCAGGTGCAAGTTGTTCTATCTTTAAGCCCTCAGTCCGGTCTCTTAGTTGAGCCGCAACACCTATAATAGAAGAAACATGCTGTACATCATCTCGGCTTATGTATTTTCTCTGAAATTCTTCAGCGATTTCAAATACAGCTTTACAAAAATTCTCGACTTTATAGTCTTTTAATCTTTCCACTAATTCAGTTATTTTAAGTTTAATAACCTTATCAGAATGGCACATTTTCTTACCTCCTTCTTTTGTAAACATATTAGTTCTTTGTAACCCGGTTTGACAAAAAAAGGACATTCAAATTACGAAGAGGTCCTTTTTTGTTTGAGTTTTTATTTAAAATAATTTTATTCGATCTAGCAATTCTTTATATGTTATTATCTGGAGAGGTTTAATAGGTTGATGAAGCTCTATCGGTTTCAATAGATTGAACAGCATCCTCTTGAGATGAGCCTTCTCTTTTTCATTAAGTGCCCCTATCTCCTTTGTCAGACTATCCGCCGCTAACTTAAAGACAGAATCTAAAATTGGTAGATAAATACTATGGATTTTCTTTACACCCATATTTATATATTTTATTTCGGATTCTGTAATTATGTCTATTACAATATTCTGCACATGTGACACGGTACAGTTCTTTATTTCATTTATTAATTGATTTACTTCGTTAACTTCTTTATCAGAATGAAACATTTTTCCCCCTTTTTAATAATCTTTCAAATAGTTTTAATAATTAACCCTCTAAAAATTTTATTTTCTCCTAAACTCCCTTGCATCCTGACCGGAATTTATTTTTGATCTAACCTCTTTATGCCTCCTGCCATTTGTTGAATTTGTTGATTTATTATTTCTAAAACACCGACGATTTCTTTGTTTTCTCATTTGTTTTCTCATTTTCATTAAATCCTTTTTTAAAATTATTTCAGAATAAATTAGGGCTGAGAAATAGCCTACTAAATTTTCCCCAACCCTAATTTGTTAACAAAGATCTTAAGAAATAGAATTTTTGTTGCTCCCTCCTCCCCCTATTTATTTATCAATTTATTTCCACCTTTCTCACCAACTTTTTTTCTACAATCGTTAACCATCTTTTCAAAACAAATATCACATAAATCATCGCCACAATCTAATCCATTATCTGTATGTGGTTTGGCTTCTCTTTTACCACATCCAGTACATTTCTTTTTCCTTTTGTCCATTAAACTATTCTCCTTTACTCTATTTAGCCTGGTTTTGATTTGATTTTCTTATTCTTTTCAAGTTTTATTTCTAATGCTCTCCAATTTTTTTAATACTGCATTATCTCTTCTTCTATAGCTAAACGAGCACTACCAGCCCTTTTTTTTGGAGGATTACCATGCATTTTTATATTCCCCAAGGTAACCCAGTCACCCCTCATTAAATTTGTTGAACCTTCTCCTTTCCAAACAGGAGGTTCTAATGAGAAAGTTATTGTACCTCCTCCATACTCGTAGACTATACCATATCTTCCCTCATGTTTTCCAATAATAATTTTTGCTACAATTTTCGTGACTTTATTATTCATCACCTCCCTTAATTTTTTAGGATTAACATCATTAGTATGAACCAGATTGTCCAGAAAAAGGCAACAACATTTCTGGGATACTTTAACTTATTACTTATAGCGGTATTCTTCATCGCCGAATTATTTATACTAGCAACAATCATCTCCACTATTTTTGAAGATGTAACTATAATAGATATCCATAACCATATTACAGTGAATATAATCAAAAAAGATTTAAACATTTATTCACCTTCTTTCCAAGTTTTTTATATATTTTTCCTATTTAAATTTCCAAGGTTTTATAGTAAATTAAAATAGACGGCGCCATCTGCCTTATCCGCATAAAGAGGGGGTCTAACACGGAACGGGCTAACAATGGCGCCTAGGCTATTCCCTATTACTTTCAATTAATTGTTACAGATTCTTCTTGATCCTCATAATAAAGTCGTTCAAATAACATATCCTTCAATATTTTGTAACAGGCATAAGACATTGCGAATAGGGTTGTGGCAATGACTACTAATAAGACCCAGAGAGTAACTAGGAGTTTATACAAAGTAGAATCTTGCGGACTAGTAACTAATTGGATTCCTGTAAAATATACAACTCTGCAAAAGATAATGATCGTAACTATACCTCCAATAAAACAGTATTTCCTAAATTTTTTAATAGTTAGTTGTTTATTTTCCATTATGATACACCTCCTTAAAATTTTGTTAACTAACCTACCATTCTAAGATAATCAGCCATTTCATTTCTTTTTCGACGATAGAGTTTCTTTATTATTTGAGGATTATACGGAAAACGTTTAGTATCTTTAACGGGTTGTTTAATTTTATCCGGTTCTATCTCTTGAATACCCTCGCCCCTGACAAATTCTATTATTCGGTCTAAGGACCTAATATTCTTTGTAAATACTCCAGCAGTTATGCGCAACTCATCGTTTAATGAACAGTTTCTTATGTTTTTCAGTTCATTCTGTTCGCAAAATTTTATAACTTTTTCATCATCTGTACATTTAATAATTACGCTCTGTACAGGATCGGTTTCTTTTATTCCAAAATTTATTTTTGAGCAAAGGTATAGTTTATCTTCCTCGAGTTTGAATATACTTACACGCAACCCTTCTACCCCCGTACATGAAAGGTTAATTCCATTATTCTCTTCCTGTTTTTTATTTTGTTTATTCATATCCGTATGCCTTTCCTTTTTTCTAGATAAATGTTTGTAACTAAATATTTTTTAAATTCCCCTAGCCCTTACAATTTTTAGTCAAAGGTGTTTTGTACATAGTTAATAATCTATATTACATTTAAACCCAATATCTTTGAAATATTGTAAGACCTCTATTTTTATCGACAGGGGACATAGATAACAGAGAGAGATATTTAAAGAGGTCCTATACTTCAGATATGTTTTTGCTATTTGGAATTTTTCACTACCTATTCTTTCTTCTAACTCATTAAGAACCTCCTTTTTTGTTTGCTTTTCTAAAAAGAAGCCCCCTAAAACTGTCCCTATTAATACTAATCCTGCTGAAATTTTTGTGATTGTTGGAGCTGAAGCTTCAATCATAAAGAGGATTATTACTACTCCTACAAGAACAATTATCCCGCATAGTGAAGTAATTTCTCTTTGCATTAACTTTTTAATTAATTTTCGAGTACTCATTACACTTCCTCTTTTCTTATTTTGTCTACAAAATGTTTAGATTTTTTCGTTTCGTATTGCTTCGGTTAAATCTATTCTTACGCTTTCTGTTGTCATCAAAAATCCTCTTTCTTGAAAACTTCGATTACTTGTTAATCCTTTAAGCAATTCTAATAACCTATTCTTGTTAAGCAACCTTTCAAGTTTTTCATTTTTGGTTTGTAGCGTCTCTACTATTAGTTGTAAATGATGCAGATACAAAACCGCTGAATTTCTTACGCCAGTTATTTCTTTAATTCCGCTTTCTTCGATATACACATTTATCCCATCCATTGAGGATTTGAATGATTTGAGTTCATTAACTTGTTTCTTCAATTCTGCAGCTTGTTCCTTAAGCTCAATAATCTTATTTTTTCCTCTTTTTCCCGAAGAACTTTCCATCACTACCTCCTTAACGTTACTAATGCTTCCATAGGTTTTACGTAATCCCTCGATTATCTCTCCCCTATAATTATCTTTTTCCATATTTTACTTCCCCTTCCATTTGTTCAAATAAATGTTGAAATGCCGTTCCCTACTTTGAAGGATGAATTTCTTTTTGGGTGTATCTCATTTAGGGAACGGCAGATGTCTTAAGCTATCTTAGATGATGCTTATTTTATTTCTATAATCTGTTTACTCTGTTCGTTGTATAACTTAAATCGTCTTTCCTCCCTTTCTAAAGATTTCTTTTTCCCGGCAATTTTATTTATGGTTTCTTTATTTAATTGGTAACTAGTAGGTGGGTCCTAAGACATTTATTATTTAGGGCATCACCTCCTTGTGGATTAGCGTTCCCTTATTTTAAGAATCGGTGCCGTTGTTAAGTCAGATTGTTTATATTCCTCAGCACCGATTCTCGGGGTTGCTATAGTTAGTTTCTAAAGAATTTAATTAGTCTTCTGATAACTTCATCTTCAATGTCCGAATATGGGGGAGCTATATAATATGCTGCTATAAGGCTTCCTTTAGTTTTTGCTTCCCCAAGTATTTTATCACAACACTTAATCTTCCAGTTTCTTTCAGCCTCTATTCGACCATCGGAATCACTTGTGAATGAATCGCAGATTGCCTTGAGTTCTTTAATACTTTCCTTAGGACAAAATACTTTGTTAGGGCAACCTAAGGTTTTACAAGCTTGTCTGATTTTCTCCGGAGCGATGCATATCTCTTTTGACATTCCTTCAATGTTGATTCCTTTCATTTTACCTCCCCCAATGAATATTTAATTTAATTTGAAAGATGGCGATTGGGCCCTTAAGCTAAATAACAAGATTAAGGACCCAACCATCATCGCCACGCAAGATCAGTTTTAGAATTTACAACCAACAGCAAGACTTATCGCCTGTTTATCGATGAACCTGCCCTCAAGATTCAGACTCCATGCATCATCCAAATTCCAATCGGTGCCGATAAACATTCCAATATTCTTGTCGGATTCGAAGTTGCATTCCTGAGTTCCCTGATTAATCAGTTCATCCCATCCCCATAAGTATTTTGTATCGACCTTCGCATAACCTACCCCGACATAAGGTACGAATTTTCCCATTCTTCTTCCAATGGAAACTTTCCCGGCCACCTCGTTGATCTTTGCACTGCCACTTACAGGTTCCGAACCATAACTGTCCACAATGAATGTTCCTTCTAACTTATTATTCTTCTGTATCAATTTCTGGGCAGACAAATTCAAAATCCATCCACTTAACTCTTTCTCTATCCCTACCCCTAGAGTAATAACCTTACCAGAATTATCTTTAAAGGTTAGTTTCCCGGTGCTAACCATATTGTATGGGATTAAAGTGTCAACCCAATCGATGTCGCTACTAATACTTCCAATACCAAATCCTGCATTAAGTTTCAACCAGCTGAAAGGATTATATCCCAACTCAATCGTCTTCTGATTGGTCTTAGCTTTCGATGCAAAGGTAAGACTTTCAAAAGTTGGATCCGGAATTTCTATTCCTCCCGTGTATACTTCATCCCATTCAGAAGAAGTTACCTTCGCGCCGATACTCAAACTTGAAGCATTAACAATTGTTGCAGAAAAACATAATGCAATTACCATTACCAAAATGAATAAATGTATCCGTTTCATTTTACTACCTCCATTTTAATTTTTTGTTACGTTAATATTTAAATTCTTAAAAACTTCTCCAGAATTTTCCAGTTGTCATATCTTGTTGCAACTTAGGCCATATTACACCTCCTTTTAATTAAATGGTTAGTGTTGATTAAAATTTAATAATTGTTAGAAGGTCTTATACAACCACCCCCTTGATTTTTAATTAGATAATTTTTCACATTTTTCATTTTCGATTATCTTCTAACTTAGTAGCAGATCTCTCTAACTTTCAATACTCCTTCAATGCCATACAGGTTTTTTATGATCTTTTCAGTCGGCGCGCTCGATATGTCTATCAGGTTACAGGCATAATCACCCTTGCTTTTATTGAGCATCTCTACGATATTGATATTTGCCTGTGCAAGGATAGAAGATATCTGTCCCACCATATTAGGAATATTTTTATTCATAATCAGTAAGCGGAATTCAGAGTTTGTCTCTAATTTACAATCAGGGTAATTAACGGAATTTTTAATCCTACCCGTCTCAATAAAATCGCGAATCTGTTTGACAATCATAACTGCACAATTGTCTTCCGCTTCTTGCGTAGATGCTCCCAAATGCGGGATAGGGATAACATTTTCCATCTTGATTAATTCATCATTAGGAAAGTCTGTTACGTACTTTGCTACAACTCCACTTTTGATTGCTAATCCCAAGTCAAAATTATTGACAATTTCCCCTCGGGAAAAATTCAAAATACGAACGCCTTTTTTCATGCGATTAAATTTTTCTGCATTAATAAAACCACGTGTCTTATCTGTTAACGGAGTATGCAAAGAAATATAATCAAATTTAGCCATCAGTATTTCTAAACTTTCAGCGTGTTGTACTTTTCGTGATAATCCCCAAGCAGATTCAACTGAGATGAATGGGTCGTAACCGATTACCTCCATTCCAAGATCAAGCGCGCTGTTGGCAACGGCAATTCCGATTTTTCCAAGTCCGATTACACCGAGAGTTTTTCCAAATATTTCTTGACCAGCATAATTTTTTTTATTCTGCTCAATGAGATTAGGAATTTCTGCTCCTGCCCCTTTAATAAATTCTGTAAAAGATATTCCTTTTGCTATGTCCCGAGATGCTAAAAACAATCCGGCTATTGTTAGTTCTTTAACTGCATTAGCATTTGCTCCAGGTGTGTTAAAGACAACTATTCCTATTTCAGAACATTTTTGTACAGGAATATTATTTACTCCGACTCCAGCTCTTCCGATTGCTAACAAAGATTCTGGTAAGACCATATTGTTCATATTATAGCTTCTAAGCAGTATCGCGTTAGGATAACCTACTCCAGAACTAATGAAGTAATCATCTAGGGGGAAAGTCACCAAACCTTTAGGTGAAATCTTATTTAAGGTCTTTATCTGGTACATTCTAATCTCCTTTCTTTATGTAATTGTTTTACTCCTCGATTACTTCCACTAAGTAAATTTTTCCTTTAGGGTTTATTTCTAAAAAATCTTTTCTAATCCTCCGATATTTCTTTAAAACTTCCTTTTTATTTCCTTTGATAAACGTTAGGAGGGGTATTGCTGATATTTTATCTCGATACGTTTCTTTTTTCTCATTCTGGTTCCATAAACTAATAACCTGAAATTTGTCTTTCATCTTACTCCTTCCATTTTGATAATCTGATTAATCATTACATGATTAGATAGAATCTTTTGCATCTCTTATCGTATTTACTGCATCAGCCCCTTTCTTGACTGTTCCTGCAACTTTCGCCACGTTTAAAAGAACCTTAATTGGAGTTTCCCACCAAGGTTTCTTTTTGGATGCTTGAGCTTTTTGATGTAAGCGCTCCAATACTGCTTGAAGAGTTAGAACCCTATTAACCTTCTCGCATCCATCGTAAAAACTTGTTCCTGTGGTTGAATCGTAACCGAAATGTTGCAAAAGAAATATTAACAATAATAATATAACTACAACCTTCTGTCCCCATTTCCATTTTTTTGGCTTGGAAAAAAATCGATGTAAACTTTTCCATGTTATTATAGGCCACCAGATAGTTCCGTATCGCTCCTTCATCTTCACTTCTATAAACCGTGTTACTGCATTAATCCACCAAATCGAAAAACTGAGAAATCCTCCCCAAAATATCAGAATCAGCGGAATATGCCAGAAATTATTTCGTGTTATTAACTCACTAAAAAAGTCAGTCACGTTTCTACCTCCTTTCTTTTTTAAGGATAATCAGAAGATTCATTTTGATGAATGTTCTTTTTCTGATTTATTAATCCAGTCCTTAAATGCGTTCTTTTCATCCTCGGAACCTCTTGGAGCCTTATAATATCTGTTACGTATATCTTCGAAAGTTTCTTCTTTGGGTTGGTTCTTTGGAATCTTTATCTTCCCCATTTTATTTCCTCCCTATTAAAAAATTCCTTTTGTAAGGAAAATCTTTGCACCACTCCGGATAACATTAATCCATTTCCAGAAATTATTTTGTTTTTCTGCGATGTTTAAAATTGTATTTAAGTTATCGGCGAGATTTTCCCCTATCGCTTTTTTTACTGCCTCTGGAGTATATTTTTCAGCCCAAGGGTTAGCTTTTTCGTAGAGAATATATTCTGTTTGACTTTTTCCAGGCAACCAGTTCGCGGTATCATTAGCCATAGCAAACCAGACTGTGAACACATAACCAAACAAGAATATCCATACAGCTATCGCAATTCTTTTTTTCTTTTTTCTTTTATTCCAAAGAGTTTTTGCTATTAATGCAACGAATGATACTCCGATAAAAATGTAAGGCCAAAGTATCAAAACTATTGCAACAAATCCAATGAGAAAAATTACGAGTGCCAAGGGCATCCACTTTAAGGGTAGTGTAAAGAAAGTTTGGCTAAACGCAAAATCTATCATATTGAATATTGGATTTAGACTCTTTGTGATTATATTCTCAATGCCTGTGCTGTGAAGCAAATATAGAATTAGCAAGATACTTACAACAGAAGTTATTGTGATTATTTTCTTGCTATGTTTTTTCAGAGTTTTTTTCAGGCTACTCATTTTTGAAAGTTTAGAACTTTCCATCACTACCTCCTTTCTTTTTAATTTTTATTTAGGCACATTCGTTTGAGGTTTTGTAGTAGTTATATCTCTCAATAACTTCCCCCCATAGATAACGGATAAGTATGAAACATAAATAAGCCAAAATGATTCTTCCAGTAAGAGTTGGTGTTCCAGTACTGAATTCAACAATTAGATAACATCCTAAGAACATTCTAAATGCTACTATATGGACTTCTTTATTTGAATTTGATTTCTTCATTTATTTCCCCCTTTTAATGTTAATAGTTTCCTTGAGATATTATTTCAATTCATCTTCAACCCCACTTATCAGTCCACCTATCATTCCACATACCAGTCCAAAAGTCAATCCAATAGCAAGTCCAGAAATCATTCCAACAGCCAGACTGGCAATTAATCCCATAACAACTCCACCTATCATTCCAGATACCATCCCACATACCAGTCCAAAATTCAATCCCTTAGAAGGCGAATCACTTAAATTCCTGAAACCTCCTTTTTTCCAGGCACAAAAGCAAATTGCGACTAATGATATTGAAGTGTAGGTGATTGGGAAGAGTGAGAGAAACAGAATGTTAGACAGTAGTGTGAGATTTTTTATATTCCAAAGAATGGCAATATAATAGATAAACATTAAAGAAGTTGAGATGTAAAATAAAACTAGATTTAACCTGAATTTGTCTCCGAGTTTTTTGCTTTTCCAATTACCTAATACTACTAAAAAGACTATTGAACTAATTAAAAGTAAGTTCATTTTACTTTCCTCCTTGATTATTTTTATTTGGAATTTTGTTTGAACTCCCTTACCAGTTTTAATTAATTGAGTCTCTTTCCATACAATTCTTTATACTACACAACTGTTTTTTTAATCTAAGTCTTACTACGGCTCCTCCAAGATAATAAAAAAATGTGCATATTAAGGCTAGGATACTCAACTTAGGGAAAAACAATAAAACCAATAAATATATTATCCACATGATTTTCACCCGCTTTCGTTTTAGAATTAGTGTTAATTATTCTTCCTGTTCTTTTTCTTCCAATTTCTTGGATGAGGGATTGTCCTTGTATAGCTTTTCCCATTTATTATTGTTAATTTGTTTTTCATTGAGTTTATACCAATTTCTAGATGCAGATAATAATTCATAGGAACCGAATTCTTTTAGAATGCCATTACAAAAATGAAGTATTATTTCATCCTCCCCATTATAGAGTCCGATAACTACCTTGTCCCCATTAGAATTTATCCAACTACCTCTCTGAGTAAAATTTTTCCCAAGAATCTGAATAGTTCTCTCAGAAGTTAATCCTAATTGAATTTTATTTAGCCTCCCTATATTAGTTGTAGAACATCCACTTACCACCAATAACATTAAACTTACCAATAAAACGAATTTCCCTTTCATTTTCTCCTCCTTTTTACATATTCCGTTATTAGAAATACCATTCATTAGGTATTTCAGTTAATTTTGACAGTTATGATAAAGTTCTTTCTAGAATTTTTTTCTTTAGAAATTACCTATTTCGTAAAATTTTTAGTTTTTTACGAGGTATTTCTGATTGTTTTTCCACGTTGTTTCTGGTGTGTCGATGAATTCAAATTTTTAAGGATTTGAATTGTTGTCTATGGATTTCTGTGGTGTTGTGGATGTTGTTTGTTTTATATGTAAATATGATTTAGTACCCTACCAAATAATTTTGGTTATATTCGGCGGGGCATACAATGATTTAGGCGAATTAATTTTTTCCAGCCTTTTTCGTATTTTATCTCTTCGATTTTGATTAATCCTTTTTCCTGCAATTCATTTTTAATCTTAGTTCCCTTCCTTGCAGAGAGTCCAACTTGTTGGTATACTTCTACTGTGCTCGAGGTATGATTCGGATTTTGTTGCAAGAATTTTATAAAGACTTGCTGGTCAGGTGTTAATCCTGCAGATACTATTTTGGGGAATTCCTTCTTTTTAAATGTTACTACTGCAGGGTTTCTAAACACTTTATTAATTACAGCGACGATATCTTGGTTAGTATAATTTCCTTGAACCTTGCTTTGTTCCAAAATCTTTTCTATTTCTCTAAGTTCTACTCCAGATTCTAAATATTCTTTTACAAAATTATATAATAACTCTTGTACGTCGGTAAACTCTGGAATTTTTTCATTAACAAGTTTAGTCTCTTGAATAGTTTTTGGAACAGGATTTTGAATGGCGTCATTAAATTCTGGATCAACTTTTTTTTCAAACTCGTGATTCATCAACATTGCCTGCATCCTACTTTTAATATTATCATCAGTTATTCTCTGATTTCTAATCTCAGCATAGGGAACTTCTATTAAGAAAGGTGATGTATATCTTTCAGAAAGTTTTACTATAGCACTTCCGACGGGTAACTGAGAAAAGTAATGTCTCTTTTCTCTCAGTTGCATTAAATCACTAATGTCTTGAATGTCCGAAGGTAATTGCTGCTGAAATGCAATATGACACGCACTATTTCCTTTCACAGTATCTGAAATTTTTGAAATATGCTGGTCTAAACAAATAAGACTTGTGCCATATTCTCGCATCTCCCGATAAATCATATCTGTTACTGATTCGTTAGAAAAATTTGTTGGTTTTTTTAGAAAAATATTGTGTGCTTCATCGACTAAAATTGCATGGTCAAACTTTTGGCTTACATCACTTTGTCGAGCCTTTTTCATTTTATATATATAAGTAAGAATAAATTCGCAAAAGAATTTTTTTTCAATGTTTCCAAGAGTGTTAAGTTCCATAACAACTTTGCTTTTTAACAAGTCCTCTACTGAAATACTATTTTTACCCTTATAATTTACTGTTCTCCCGAATTCTCCAAAAGTCAAAACTGTTGCAACTCTCAATGCTGATTCAAGCCATCCACCTTCTCGCCCTTGAGTTTTTCCTAGTTTTTCTTCAAGTCTCCATTTTATATGATTCCAAGTAGGATAATTTTCTGAACCATTGTAGATTCCCCATTCTTTGAATGCTTCGTCTAAGGTTTCTAAAATAACTTTATGAACACCGAATGATGCCGAAAAACTTTCAGTCAATAAGTCTGACAAAACATTTATCCATTCTTTTGGAGATACTCCTTTTGGCGGTTGATTAATATTTGTCTTGAATATATTTGCAACTTTTTCATCACCGATGGTAAAAATCATAAGTGAGTTATCTATTGAGATTAGAGGTCTGAAAGATTTTTTCCAATCAAATATTAAAAAAGGTTTATTATGTTGATTAAGAGATTCAATGAGATGAAATGCTAAGGTAGTCTTTCCAGATCCGGACATTCCTGTAATGCAAATATGTCTTGGCCAATCTTTTTCTCTAATTTTAAAGGGGAATAGTTGTCTTTTTGCATAGCTTACCGTAGCTAAAGAATAATCTCCATCGATAAGTTCTTCTCTTGGAGGCTCTAACAAAACACCTTTATCTAATAGTTGGTTAAGATTCTTTTGATAAAGAGCACTAAGAACATGTGCAATCTCTTCTCTTTCTTCTCTCCCTTCAGCAATAGAATATCTAAAATAAATATCATCTATTTTTTTTCCAAAGACTGGTCTAAGGCTGTTACAAATTTCTTCTACAGATAATGGTCTTGTTTGTATCATTTTAAAAATTATTTAACTATTCGTCAAGTATACGCTCGAATATTTCTGCTCGATTTATTTTTTCGCTTAGTTCTTTAGTCCGATCTCTTAATTCTTTTTTCAATAATGCTATATCTCTCCAACAACCCACTTTTTCGTTTAATTGAAGTTCGGAGATTTCTATTTGTTTTTTTCTTAAGTCTGATCTTTCTCTTGTGAATTCAGAATCGTCTTCTCCTCTTGGAGTGTTTTCTAAGAGAAAATTTTTAATATCTCTTTTCATTTTTTCACCTTCATTGATAAAATTTTCGCTAAGACTACCCCTTTCTTTTATTAATTTTTCAATTTCAATTACAGTTTCTTTTAGAGAATCTAATTTAGCTTTTCCCACTGACTCGAAATTATTTTTAGTGTCTGAAATGGTATTCCAGATATTTTCTGAATCGTATTTCGGACTTATTCCGGTTGAAATATGTTCTTCCATAAAAAAAATAGGGAATTCTTACTTTATAAACTTTTCTATATGTTGTTACTAAATAGTTAGAACATAGATTAGTTAAATTATTGGAAAACAACAAAATTTCTAGAGATAAATTGGTCAGGTCTTGATTCAAGGATAGGATTTAGTGTAATCTTTAATCCAGTTTTGTTTGCAATTTTTTGTGCATCTACATTAAAAGTTCGTATTACTGGAAGTGTCATTGCTATCTTTGCCTTAGGTTTTTTTATTTTCTTCATTCTTATGAGAATAGGGATAATATATGCTTCGAAATTTTGAATTATATTTTTTGCTTCATTATCGTTTGGTTTTTTTCTTAGAACTTTTCCTAGAGGTGTTTCTGTAGCGATGGCTTTAAATTGTAAATCTGGGGCTTTTCTTGAATCTAAATTCTCTAAGGTATACTTTGAGTTAATTGGATATTTTTTGGTTAGCCAGTTTAAATTTGTCTCTGCATCTTTTATTGCTTGCTTGTCTTTGTCTATACCGTAGACGTTTATCCTTTTGAGAAGTGATTCTTGAAGAATTCCCCCAACTCCACAAAAGGGATCTAAAAGTAAATCATGAGGTTTTGCTTCAGATAAATTAACTAAGATTTTTGAAAGTCTTGGGGAAATTGCTAGGTGTTCCCTTCGAACAGGCTTGCCCATATCCCGTTCTTTTACAGAACTAGAGTTATACTCTTGGGTCGCGATTCCTAAGTATATCCTATCTTGGTACTGATAATAAAAAAGAGTAAAGTCTGCGTTTGGGAATTCTTGCTTTTTCCCATTTTGAAATTTAATTCTTTTTCGTCCATGTTTAAGTATTGCTTTTTTCTTTTCTGATTTGAATTTTTCTTTTAATAATTCAGAATCTATATTTCCAAATATTGCATAGGAAAATTTGTCAGCAGGAATAATTTCGTTTTTCTGGAGATAAGTGATTAATTCCGTTTCAGTGCCTTCGAAAAATATCTTACCTAATTTTATCAGTCCACCAAACTCTTGAATATCAAACTTTTCATCTTCGTTTGTTTCTAAAACTAGGAGATTTTCATCGAAGAGGATTTCTTTAAAAGTTCTATTTCTGGCTAACATGTATGCAAGAATTTCTGCACGCGATAGTTCAGGATTACGTCCTAAGATAAAAAAGATTTTGTCAGATTTACCTTTATTATTCGTCGGGACACACTGTATTTCCATAAAATTAATTGGACGGCAAGAGTTTAGGTGTCCTAATTGTTTTGGTTGTAATCTTGCAGGGTAGTCGTGACTTTGCTGCTTGGATTAACTTTCTCGCGTTGATTTCTTGTTTTAGAGTTTTAACTCCAATTATAAATATAGTTTGATTTGGTTTTACGAATGCTGCCCGACCGATAGCTTTACCAAAGGATTTACTCATACCTGTCTGCATACGGTCAGCTCCCGCACCTGTAAGCATTTTGTTTTCTCTTAGAATGTGATGTGGACAAACTTTTACTTCAAGATAAAATCCTTCTCCCCCTTTTGTTTGGAGGAATCTATTGAGATATTGTCTTACAGCCTCTATAGAATTATCCCTGACTTGACATTTTTCTTTAGATATTACATAGATCTGAGTAGGATATTCTCCTTTGCTAAATCCCTTTAGGTCGCCCATTTTGAATTTGACAATTTGGGAATTTGGAATTGTTTTAATATAAGACTTTACTCGTTTTTTTGACTTACGAGTATATGGTCTTGCGTAACGTTTACTATATGCTGAACTTTTTCTTAATGCCATTTTAATTAATTTCTACATCGGTTCCGATTGCTTGTCCCGGTAAACCTTTTTCGAAAATTGCCCGAATTACTCCATTCCCTCCGTGAGTCGAGGTTATTTTACCTTTGATTATCGTTGGTTCTTTTCCAGAACTTTTCCACTCGGCAGTTTTACCTACGAACTCTTCCGCCTTTTCTCGTGAATCTACTTCTGGAATCTCAATAAGAAAATGTCTTGGAGTATACGTTTTTCGTCCTCTTCGAAACTGAATAACTTTTGCGATGACCATATCAATTATGTGAAAAATTGGTTTATAAATTTAACTTTAACTCGAACTAATCGAATAACACAGACTAAATTCATTGCAAAACTTTAAATATGATTTAGTCTTTATTGCCCTATGGAAAACAGAATCAGTCTAGTTATGATGTGTGTCTTATTGTTAGCATCTATAAATTTAGTTTCAGCAGAGTATTCAATTGATATTTCAGGGCTAAAAGAGTCCTACTCCGTTGGAGAAGAGATAAATTATAAAGTTATTTTATTGGAAGATGGTAATCTCATAGGGAAAAATGTTGGGGTTATATTTTCAGACGAGTTAGGAATCTCAGAGATAAAATTAAATGTAGTATCTAATGAGGAGAATACCTTGCGAGTATCTGAAAACTTTTCAAGTCTTGGTTGGTATGTCAAGGCAGCCTATGGAGATAAAGAAGTAAAACGATCTTTTATGATTCAGGAAAATTCAGAAATAGAATTTTTTTTAGAGGGAGGGAATCTTCTAATTAAGAACAAGGGAAATGTGAGATATACAAAGGAAGTTCAAATAAAGATAGGGGATGAAACAGAATCATATGTACAAAGTATTCCAATTGGGGGACAAAAAGTATGGATTCTAATCGCTCCTGAAGGAGATTATAACATTGAAGTCACTGACGGAACAAATACTTTTAAAAAAAATAATGTTAGATTAACGAGTATTGGAACAGGTAATGCAATAGGGGCTATGAGTGAAACTCAACAGATTACAGGATTATTGGGTGGACCGATAGATCCTAAGGAGATTGACAAAGCATTTATTCCATCTAATAAATCTTACGTAGCTATAACCTTCATTCTTGCCGTCTTTGGCTTAGGAATTTTGCTTTTGATTGAAAGAAGAAAAAGTAGAAAATAAATTCTTTTATTTAACTCTCATTCAAGTTATCTTTCACAGAACTCATTTTCTCTATCTTTTTAGAAGTTCTTTAGGAAAAAGGAAAAACAGAAAGAAAAGGAAAAATAAAAATCCAGATGTTTGAGGGGGATTAACAAATGCTAAAAATGCAAGGAAAGATAAGAAAGCTAAATCTTTATATTTTTCCATAATGTAGTTACCAAACTCTGCCTTAAAAATCTAACTAATCAAGATTTCCATAAACTGTGAAGATTACAATAGGCTCTTGCGATTATATTTTCTTCCTCAACACAAAATTCTGCAAAAGGTTTATCTCTAGGTTTTAAGAATTTTTTCAGAATTTTTTCACCTGAAATTACTTCAATCCATTCGATATAATGTTCATCTGTCATCGGATGTTCAACACTTCCCACATTAACCTTAATTCCCTCCTCAGTCTTTTCAATTACTGGAATATGTTTTTCATTGCCTTCCAATTCTTTTAATTTTTCTTTTTGGAAAACCATTGGCTGATTGCAACATACCAAAGAATTCGCGCCTTCATGTAAAACCTCGATTATATTCCCACAAACCTCACATTTCCAAACTTGATTAAGAGTTGTCATATTTTAATAAGAAATTTATATTATTTAAATTCTACTAGATTTGTTGGATAAATGTTCTTTGTTGAAGTCATCCATAATAAAGAACATATTCTTGACAACTCTAGAAAATAGTTTATAACATCCTTTTAACATATTGGGTAAGTCTGATTCAGAATATTCTATTATTTTTTTATATTTTTTATCTTTGAAACAATTACCCTTTTTGGATAGATCTATGTCTCCATATTCATTTTCGGCTATATAAAAAAGTTTATTTCCTTCAAAATAAGGAAATTTGCATTTCATGTCTCCCATGCCAATATATAATGGAAAACTCTCTAATTTTTCTCCTTTAGAAATAATTGGACGTTCTATATAACTTTTAAGTCCAAGACTTGCCCCATCGCCTGCTTCAGTATAAAATCCTGTAGAGTGGGTTCTTTGATAATAACCTTTCCAATTATTAATCTCCTCTATTTTTTCTTTCCCTAATCTTTTAGCATATTTTAAAGCAGTAATTAAATATGTAGACCAATCTTGGCAGGAATATAACCCTCCATAACTTGGCTTGTGTTTGACGCTATCGAAATTTATTTCCTTGCCAAATAAAGTTCTTACCTCTTTTTCATTACCAATTACATCTGTTTGAGAAACATACATGTCTCCATGAACATCTCGATGAAGCACGTTTTTCTTACCATTGTTTCTCCAAACTAACCTTCCATGACTATAGGATATTTTTTCTTCTCTGCATTCTTTTATAAAATAACTTGCAATACTCTCTTCTAAAGAATGCAATGAGGGAAAGTTTAATTTTTTATAATCGAACAACTCTTTTCCTAAAATATAATATGCAAGGAAAGAAGGGTGCTCTACACAAATCTCTTTAATATGGCTATCCAATAAGAATTCATCCTCAATAAGAGAACTTAATCTGGCAATGTCTTTGTGTACTCGCAAAGTTTCTGAAATTTTCTTATTGGTGAATAAGCCTTTTCTGGCTTCTTCTATTATTTTTTCACCTTTTTTGTTATAGAAAAATTTCTCAATAGAACCACTACATTCTTCATATTTTTCATTAATCTTTTGTTCAATCTTAGAATTTTTAATTCTAGAATAAGCTGAATCAGAACATTCTATATCTAACATATTTTTGCAAATTTTAGATGATTAATAAAGATTATGTCAAAAGAACGATTATGTTTTCAAAAATACTGTTTAAGGTAATTATAAAAATTTTAGATGGTTGTTTAAATATGCGTTGATTAAAAATCTGTGCATAAATATTATGTTTCTCTAGGACGGAATAAAAGTGTTCGTTTGAATATATAATTTTTTACTAATAGTTAATCGTTTCTACCCCACATTCAGCACAATGTTCTTGTTCGGGAAATATTTGTTTTGTGCAAAGTGGACAAATTCTAATTCCTGAAATAGGTCCTTTGGGAGCCTCCACTTTCTCCTCTTTTTTACCATAGACTATTGCAGCATCAAATTCCTTTAATAAATCTGGTAATTTTTTGTAAAGCCACGAATTAAATTTGATAAATTCTCTAGTTTCCATCTGGATATAGCTTACTATCGATTCATATTCACTATTATTATACAATATTGGAATATTTTTTCCATCGCTTATTTTACCCGTTAATTTATCGAGTCCCGAACCCTTAAACTCTCCTCCATTCATTAAAATCCCTATAGCTCTTAAATCGATGAAAGGATTATTAAGAATATCTATCGGTGGCAGATGGTGTACTATTGCTCTTTGCTTTAGAAATTTATGTTCAAAACCAAGATTATATCCGACAGGAACAAAACTAAATGCATAAGCATCAAGTATACTTGTATTTGCAATGAATTTTTGAATAATTTCTTTTTCAGAGGATTCCCATTCTTTTAAAATTATTAATTCTCCTTTTGCTTCTCCAGTATTCCTCTCAAGTTCTTGATATTGTATTGTCAAGATCTTATCTTTTTCAGGATCAAGTCCAGTTGTTTCAATGTCTAAATAAAAATTTCCCATTAGATATAATCGTTCCTAACATTTTTATATCTTTCACTTTAAGCCTATTTAGAATTCCAAAAAAAAATCAAATCCCCCATCTATCTTCCTAATTTCCCCGCTTCTAATTTTAGCGAAGTAATTAACCACTTGAGATTCTGTTAATTTGGTGAGGTCGTCAATATCATAATATTCTCCGAATCTTTTGGACAGAAAAACCATTCTTTGTTTTAAATTATTAAGTCTGATAAAACTTCGAGGTCCTTTAACACTTTTTACCGAGACATTAAGACCAATTTCCATATCAAAAACATACTTCAAGGTTAAATCTGAGTTAGCTTTGGAGATGCCTTCGATACATCCCATTCTCTCAGCCTCTTCTTTCCACTTCATGTATTTTTCTTTATGTTTATATGGATCTAGTTTCATATTGTATTAAATCAGACAGTTATAATAAACAATCTGTTCGGATTCAACATAAAAAGTAGTTTTCGAGGATGCCAAGAAGGTATCATCCCCCCACCCAGAATCGAACTGGGCCACAGCGGGCTACAACCGCCTGCTCTACCGATGAGCTATGGGAGGACAAAACTATTTAACAAATTCGCCTTATAAATATTACTTCAAATTAATTTTTCCCTTCTGCCAATCATCAATCACTTTAATCGCAACCCGATTCTCGTCAACCTCGCCACCCTTGATTAGAAGTCCCTTCTTCCTCCCGATATCCTCAAAAATCTCATAACAATCCTCTCCAGAAGCCCCATAATATTTCTTAAGAATATCTTTATCCTTAGCCATCAAAAATTTAATGATATTTATCGCAACATTCTCTGGATGACGAACTTTATGGGGGTCCTTGGCTGCTGACATGCCCATCTGGACATTTTTATCCCCAAAAGGAATTACTCCAGGGGAATCCATAATTCTTAATTTTCCATTTCTAACCCATGTTGTCTTCTTTGTGGTCCCTGGAATAGAAGATACCTTTGCCTGAACTGAAGGGGCAAGAAGATTAATCAGGGTCGATTTCCCAACATTAGGATACCCGACCAACCCGACCCTCAGACTAGGTCGGTACCAATTAGCAGCCATATTTTCCAAGGTTTCCTTTAATTTACTAACGCCTGTTTTATTTTTAGCCGAAATAAAAAACGCATCAAGGTATTCCCCCTTCAACTTATCCATCTCCTTCCGACCAATCAAATCACTTTTATTGAAAACAATAAACAACCGCTTGTCTTTCATAGATTCAACCTTAGAAACAATCTCCGAGTTCCGCGTAAGTTCTGGCATCCGAGCATCCACTAATAACAACACGACGTCGCTGTTTCTAAGAACATTCAAAACAATTGGCCAAAATCCCATGCATAGGTAATATCATAGAGAATTATAAATCTTCCTTATCTTCACAAATACAAAGTTTTAGAATTCATTGAATCACATATAAAACATTTCTTTAGATTAAATTCATTTACTCCGTAACGATACACTTTGAGCAAAGAGGAGTCTGCAGAAAGTATACCATTACCCGAACCAGATTTAAGGGCCATACAAACAAGACCTTTATCAACCCCAGATAAATCAGGATAATTCTCTACAAATTTTTCTACTCCGTTATGATTAAGACCGTTATATCTTGGAGAATAAAGTTCAATCCCTTTTTTTAAAATATCATACATCCGATTATTTGCTTTCAACCACTCCGAAAAAAATTTATATCTTTCCATTGAATTATCTACTTTTCTTACTCTCCTATTCCCTCCAGACATAAAATATCTTCTAATTTTTTTAATCCCTTTCTTTTTTTTAATCCAATAGTCTTTACTTTTCTTAATCTCTTCTAATACTCCTTCATTTGTAGAAACGTAACCTCTTTTTTGAAAGGTTTCACAAAAACTCTTTAATCTTCTTAACGAAGCTATTTCACTTTGCACATCCCAGTTATCAATTTGACAAACCCATTCAAAACCACAAGTATCTACATAAATAATTCCTTCTCTCGGCAAAAAGTTTGTCCGAATATTGTATTTATTTTCGTCTGTCATAATTCCTATAGCGTTTTATTTATTGTCTAAAACTGCCACTATCACTCTTAAGTCAAACAGTATTTAAATCAAATTATGATATTAAATATACTTCTAAGTCTATAATTCTATATAAAGAAATGAGACTCTTAGTCGTTAAGGAGGTAGAAATGATAGTTAAACTACAAGTTTTATATGATGACCTTAATCGCAAAGGCGAACGAGGAAGAGATGATGTGATTCGTGCAATCGACAGAGTAATGGAAGGGGCATGTTGGGAAGCTAGTGGTGAAGGATGGATAGCTCGAAGATAGGATTAAAAAACTCAAAACAGTTTGTGCAAGAAGTGCTTAAACACTAATTAAATTTTTTATTTAGCATTTGCCCTAATTTTACCTTCCTGCCAATCTCTCAAGATAATCCTAGAAGTCCTATCCAAATCAATTTCCCCGCCTTTTATTAAAAGTCCCTTAGATTTTCCAAGTTTTTCAATCAATAAATCACTATCTCCATTAACCTCAATTCCATAAAATTTCTCAATCGCTTTATAATCTGAAGACATTAAATCTTGAACAACCGCTTCAGGATTCTTAACATCGCTATATGTTCTGGCTCCAAGTCTCGCATCATTGCTGGAAGCCATTGCATCATTCGAGGCATACTTATTCGCCGGAATTACTCCAGGAGTATCTAAAATTAAAATCCCTTCGCACATTCGAATCTTCTGCATCCCCCGGGTATACCCTGCTTGCTTTGATATCTTAGCCGCTCCCCTCCGACTAATTAAATTAATCAGCGAGCTCTTCCCAACATTCGGATACCCTATAATTCCCACTTGTACCCTTTGACGAACATCTTTTAATTTTACACGTTTTGCCTCAATCCTAATCCTATCCCTTAAATCTTTTGCTCCTTGCTTCGTAAGAACTGAAACAAAAATATGAGGTCTTAAATCTTCTGGCAATCGTTTTTCAATAGTCTTTACATCAACTAAATCGGCCTTATTCAAAACATAAATTATCTTCTTATCTAATTTTTTAATCTTCTTCTCAATCGCCAAATTTCGTGTCTCTTCAATAAATCTCGCATCTAAAACCTCCAAAACAATATCTGAAACTCGCACAACTTCCTCCATAACATCTGGATATTTCCCTCGCTGTTTCTTAATATTTTTAATATTCCCTGTATGTCGCGACCCAAAACTATAACGTATTCTAACCATTATTAAATCTCCCAACAATACTCATAAAAATTCTTCTTAATTTCTTATTTACTTCCATAACAAATCACCGATTATCCAGTTCATCAATCTTTCTATCAATTTCCATTCGTCCCAGTAATTCTACCACCCCTTTCGCTCCACTTTTGTAAGCTTTTTGGACAATAAAAAACATAAAAATTCCTACAAAAAGAACACCAAGCCCGATGAGGATATAAATATTATTTTGTAAATTTCCTGAATATTGAGAAGCATAGCCAATTAACCCAGGGTTATTAACTAGGATATTTCTTTTCTCATCTATTTTAAAATCAACTTCTTCACTAACTTCCTCAGAAACATTATCAACACTTGAATTTTCTATAGGTTCTTCAATAGGGCTGATTTCTTCAACCTTTCCTAAATCCAATATAATGTCCGAGCCATTAATTACAAATGGTCCTTTTTCTATATTAAGACAAACCTCGCCATGATTGGTAAATTGTAAACTAAAATTCGCTTCTGACAATCCCGTTTCAACTTCAATTTTAATTACGCCAATATTCTTTCCAATAAAAAATGGGTAATAACGCTTTTCTCCAACCTCTCCGCTATCAATATTTCGCAATTCTAAGATAGCACCAGTATAAACCTCGTCGCTGATTACTGTAACATTTGAAGTCATTGCAGAAACATTCACGGCAAAAACCAAAAGTACCAACATCACTAAAATTTTTTTCATAAAACAATATAGCCAAGGATATTATAAAACTTTCTAATGTCTATTTCTCTTAGGACTTCGATTATCTCTACCGCCCCGCGTATTTCCTCTAGGAAAATTTCTCCCCCTAGATTCATTTCGACCACCAAAATTACCTCGAGGTCTTCTCGGAGAATCAAATTTAACATAAACTTTCTTGAACTGGGGAGTCATAATCCTCTCAATAACTAAACTCTGATTATGCTTTTTAATATTCATAAAATTCTTATAATCCCTACTTGCTAGAATATTTATTGCGATACCTTCTGCCCCTGCTCGAGCAGTTCTTCCAATTCTATGGATATAATCTTTTGCGTCCAAAGGCAAGTCGTAATTATAAACGTGTGAAACTCCTGAGATATCAAGACCTCTTCCAGCGACGTCGGTACAAACAAGAACATTGACCTTTGAATTGTCGAAACCTTTCATAACACGGGACCGTTTATTTTGTTCCATTCCGCCATGAATCGCTTGAGCACTAATTCCTGCATCATTTAAATTTTTTGCAACAAAATCTGTATTCCTTCGGGTATTACAAAAAATCATAACCAAATGAGCCTTTTCATTATTTAATAAATGAACCAACAATGAAAACTTTTCATCATCCCTAACATC
Organism: archaeon; assembly: GCA_043810285.1. GTDB lineage: Archaea > Nanobdellota > Nanobdellia > Pacearchaeales > GW2011-AR1 > JAGVXH01. The sequence continues at coordinate 9,045 of JBDROH010000013.1, read as the reverse complement.
ATAATAAATTTGTTTTAATTTTGATGCATCGACATAACTCTCTACCGAAATCTCAACTGGAGATTTCATATACTTTTCTGAAAAATCCGCAAGTTCCGAGTTAATCGTCGCTGAAAACAAAAGAGTCTGTCTATCTTTAGGACATGCCTTAACAATTTTCGCAACATCATCTTTAAATCCCATATCCCACATTCTATCGGCTTCATCTAAAACTAAAAACTTCACCTTCGACAAATTAACAGAATTACGTTGTAAATGGTCAAGCAATCGTCCGGGAGTAGCAACAACAATGTCTGCATAAGTTAATTTCTTAATCTGATTACTCATAGAAACACCTCCGTATACTGAAACAGTTTCAAGTCCTTTATGGTATGCGAGTTCACTAATAGCACCAGTAACCTGCTCAGCTAATTCTCTAGTAGGAGTTAGAATTAATCCACGAACCCCGGTTCCTTTTTCAGTATTCTTAATAATTCCTACACTAAAAGCTAAAGTTTTTCCAGAGCCCGTCGCTGACCCAGCTATGATATCCTTTCCTTCAAGAATTAACGGTATCGTTTTCTCTTGAATCTCTGAGGGCTTTTTGAACTTTTTAGCTGAAATAGTTTTCAACATATGCTCGCAAATGCCCAATTTTTTAAATTGTTCCATTTTCTATTTAGAGAAATTATTTGAAAAGGGTTCTCGTGACCTTTATGGTTACCATTTTAATAAATTCCAAGAAAAATCTCGGACTGAATCCCTACGACTCACGTCCAAGGACTCTAACTTATTTACATAATTAAACAAAAAAGTTGATTTATAAAACCTTGCATATTTAGATTATTATGACAAAAAAATGTCCTGCATGTAACAGCACCAGATATGAAAAAATCGATGGTGATTTTAAGTGTGCTAAATGTGGTTATGTCAATAAATCAAAAGAAAATTTTCAAAAAGAGCAGATAAACCAAACCTTTTAAAATAAGTAAAATCTCCATAACTTATATGAGTCCGTAGGCTAATGGCAGACCCTCTCGCTTACACCGAGATGACCCAAGTTCGATCCTTGGCGGACTCATTAATCTTCTCAAAAGTAACAACATTTAAATATTAAAATCTCAACATCTAATTATGAACGTATCACATAAAAACGATTCTGAGGAAAATTCTGTAGAACAAAACTTAGCAAATGATTATGTTCCAAAATCCAAAATTAGGAACCTTCCAATGTCCAATCAAACTGATGATGCATTAAAGAAAAAAATGGACAAAACTCAAAAAGAGATTGAAAAATTCAAAGGAGAAATTGCGAAAAAAATCAAAGATATCAGGGCAATTGGGATTATTCCTGCACAAGCTGCGAAAAAAATAGAGGAAGAATACGAAATTAGAGAAGAGGATGCAAAAAGAGAATTAATTCACCTTCTAATCGTTATTCCAGAAACAAAATTCAAAAACATTGGACAAATCCGTCTTGAAATGATTACAATTGCGAAAAAAATCAATGATAAATTTTGGGTTCATGTAATGACTCCAGTAGATATTTGGAATCTTGGACTAGATTCTAAATTTGATATTATGGAAGCGCTATCGATGTCATTTCCAATTCTCGACAAAGGAATTCTCGCAGCACTAAGAGTCACACAAATCCATAAATCCCTCGTCCTAAAAAAATTTGAGAAGTATGTAACAAGTTATGTCATCGGAGGGTCATTAGTTCGTGGAGAAACAAAATCCACATCAGATATAGACGTCTTCATAATTATTGACGACACCGATGTTAAACGAATGCCACGATTAGAACTCAAAGAAAAATTACGAGGAATTATTTATTCTTATATTCAAGAAGCTGAGGCGATTGCAGGAGTAAAAAACAAATTATCCCCACAAATTTATTTAATGACTGATTTTTGGGAGGCGGTAAAGGATGCGCATCCTGTGATGTTTTCTTTCATTAGAGATGGAATTCCCCTATATGACCGAGGAGCATTTCTCCCTTGGAAATCTTTGCTTAGGATGGGGAAAATCAAACCAAGTCCTGAAGCGATAGATATGTTTATGTCTTCGGGAAACAAGCTCAAGGAAACAATCCAAAAAAGAATTTTTGATGTAGCGACATTAGATTTATTCTGGGGAATTTCTACCCCAACCCAGGGTTTACTTATGCTTTACGGACTCGCTCCGCCAAATGTGATTGAAACAGTAAAACAATTTAGAGAAGTTTTCGTAGTAAAAGAAAAATTAGTTGAAGAGAGATATGCAGACATCTTAGAAGAGATATTAATCAAAATTTGGAAAGGTTACGAACACGGGAAAGTTAAGCCTGGAGATATTGATGGGAAAGACTTGGATAGATTAGCAAAAAACGCAATAGACTATATTGAAAGACTGAAAGAACTAAGAGAACAAATTGAAAAACGAACTCAGGAAAACTCAATCGGAAGGATTCATGATGATGTTTTTGGAATGCTTGGTGCCCTTCTAAAGAAAAAATCTGAAGAAGTAATACTTAAGGAATTTGAAGAAAAATTAATCAAATCAGGTAGGTTTCCTCAAAGATTTTTAGAAAATCTAAGGGCAATCTCTAAGACAAAGAATGACATTGCAAAATCCAAAGGGACAAAAACAGAGAAGGATAATTTGACAGCAAAACAAAGCAGAGCCGTCGACAATGCACGAAAATTTGCGGCAGAAATAACTACGGCTTTAATAGAATACACTCAACGGCAGGATATTGCATCAATGGAACGAACACGATTCGTCTTGAAAGGTAAAGATTCAAACGCAGAGGTATTTTTTCTAAAAGATGTTTTCATCGTCCAGGGTTCAAAAATACAAAAGCTTGACGAAGAAAAACTAATTAAGTCAGATACAAAAGAATTACAAGAACAGCTCTTAGTGAATCAAAACAAAGAAACGAAAATAGACTTTAAAGCTTTAGAAACTTTGAAGAAAAATTTTGGCGAGTTTGAATTGGTTTATTGAGGGTTTGTCACCCATAAGAACATTTAAAAGTATTTTAATCATAATTCTAATATAATTTAGGTGAACTATGACGATAAAAAAATTCTCAAAATCATTGAATTCTCACCAAGAATCTTATGTAAAACTAGATTTGCCTAATCCAAAAAATGGAGAATATATGCTCGCTGTTTATCATTTGATTCCAGATAAAACTTTAAACATATTGCAGGCGGCGGCGGAAGTTGCGGCGGAATCTTCAACGGGAACAAATTTTAAGGTAAAAACAGAAACCCCTTTTTCAAAAACTCTAAATGCTTTAGTTTACAAAATTGATTTGAAAAAGAATTTAGTTTGGATTGCATTTCCATGGAGACTATTCGATAGGGGAGGAAATATTCAGAATATTTTAACCTATATTGTAGGAAATGTTTTGGGAATGAAACAAGTAAGTGCACTGAAACTTCTTGATGTCTGGTTCCCTCCGGCAATGTTGGAACAGTACGATGGACCAAGTTATACATTGGATGATATGAGAAAATATTTGAATGTCTACGGTCGTCCAATCCTTGGAACTATTGTGAAACCAAAGATGGGGCTCACCTCGGCAGAATATGCTGAAGTGGCTTATGATTTTTGGGTTGGTGGTGGAGATTTTGTAAAAAATGATGAGCCTCAGGCAAATCAAGATTTTTGTCCATATGATAAAATGGTGAAACACGTGAAAGAAGCAATGGATAAAGCAGTGAAAAAAACTGGAAAGAAAAAAGTTCATTCGTTTAATGTTTCTGCTTCGGATTTTGATACAATGATTGAAAGGTGCGAAATGATTAAGGATGTAGGTTTTGAATCTGGAAGTTATGCTTTTTTAATCGATGGTATTACTGCTGGTTGGATGGCTGTGCAAACTCTTAGGAGAAAATATCCTAACGTATTTATCCATTTTCACAGGGCTGCACATGGAGCTTTTACTCGTCCTGAAAATCCGATTGGGTTTACGGTCTTAGTTCTTTCTAAGTTCGCAAGATTATCTGGGGCTTCTGGAATTCATACTGGAACTGCGGGTGTTGGAAAAATGGAAGGAACTCCTGAAGAAGATATCATTGCAGCTAATAATATTTTAAAGCTTTTAGCAAAAGGTCATTTTTTTGAACAATCTTGGGCAACAGTCCCAGAAAATGATGAAGATATTTTGAAACTTGTCCATGAGGATTCCGCACATCATGTTATTCTTGAAGAAGATAGTTGGAGGGGAATAAAAAAATGTTGTCCTATTATTTCTGGAGGACTTAATCCAACATTATTGAAACCATTTATTGACATAATGGGTAATGTTGATTTTATAACTACAATGGGTGCTGGATGCCACGCACATCCTAAGGGAACTAGGGCTGGAGCTACGGCTCTATTCCAATCATGTGAAGCTTACGTAAAAAAAATAGATATTAAGAAATATTCTAAAACTCATAAGGAATTGTCGGAGGCAATTAATTTCTTTAAAAAAAAATAAAATGGAAGTTTTCGTAGAACTAAGCATCATCATCGGAATAACTGTTTTAATAGCTGGAATAACTAGATTATTGAAACAACCCCTAATAATTGGATACATCCTTACGGGGATAATCGTCAGCCCCTATTTTTTAAATATTGTGAGTTCCACAGAAACCATAAAAGTATTCTCACAAATAGGTGTAGCATTACTTCTATTTATTATAGGTTTAAGTCTGAGCCCAAAGGTTATAAAAGAGGTGGGGAAAGTTTCATTAGTCACAGGTATTGGTCAAATTGTTTTTACGTCTCTGATTGGTTTTTTTATAAGCAGGGCATTCGGTTTCTCGATAGTTGTCTCAATCTACATTGCCATCGCTTTAACGTTCAGTAGCACAATCATAATCATGAAACTGCTATCTGATAAAAAAGATTTAGAAAAATTATATGGGAAAATCTCTATAGGTTTCTTATTAGTTCAAGATATCTTTGTGATAATCCTCTTAATGGTAATCTCTTCTTTTTCAAGTGATCTAAGCATGACTGCAATTTCTTTTGGTACGATTATAAGTGGAATTTTATTAATCGCCGGATTCGTTTTAATAAGCATTTATGTTCTACCTCATCTCTCGAAATTTTTTGCGAAGTCTCAAGAGTTTTTGTTTTTATTCTCGATTGGATGGGGGTTAGGATTAGCGGCATTGTTCCATTACTTAGGGTTTTCAATGGAGATAGGTGCATTAATTGCAGGTATTGCACTTTCCGTGTCTCCTTATAATTATGAAATTAGCTCAAAGATGAAACCTTTAAGAGATTTTTTCATCATCCTATTCTTCATACTTCTCGGATCACAGATGGTCTTTGGAAGTATAGGTCAACTTATCGTCCCTGCAATTATTTTCTCATTGTTTATTCTTATTGGGAATCCACTTATCGTTATGATATTAATGGGTTTTTTAGGATATAAGAAGAGGGTAAGTTTTCAGGCAGGCCTTACTGTAGCTCAAATAAGTGAATTTTCCTTGATCCTTATAACTTTGGGAGTTAGTGTCGGACATTTAACTGGAGAAATATTATCCCTTATTACAATTGTCGGTTTGATAACTATATCAGGCTCTACCTACCTTATAACATACTCTGATAAAATATATCCTTATCTTTCTAAATACCTCTCGATATTTGAAAGAAAAAAACTTAGAGAGGAAGGATCAGAATCTAAAGGTTATGACCTCATATTATTTGGATACAATAGAATCGGCTATGACCTTTTGAAGTCTTTCAAAAAATTAAAAAAGAGATTCCTAGTTGTAGATTATAATCCTGAAACAAATTTAGAATTATGTAATGATAATGTTGATTGTTTATATGGTGATGCAGATGATGAAGAATTCTTGAGCGGATTAAGTTTAACTGAGACAAAAATGGTTGTTTCAACAATACCTGAGTTCGAGACAAATATGTTATTAATTGGCAAAATCAGACAGATGAATAAAAGTGCAATTATAATGGTGATGTCCCATAATATCGAAGAAGCAAGAGACTTATATAGCCGAGGGGCAACATACGTCATCATGCCTCACTTCCTCGGAGGAAGCCACGCCTCGATGATGATTGATGAATATAAGCTAGACATCAACAAATTTTTGAAAGAAAAGGAGAAGCACATAAAATATCTTAAAACTCGGAAAAAATTAGGTTATGAACATCCAAAAGCAGAGAAGCATAGATAATCTAAACAAAGAAACAAAATATATTTATCATGGAAAAATTAAAGGGGTTGACGGAAAAAGAGGCGAAGGAAAGATTAGAAGAATATGGATCTAATGAATTAAAAGAGATTCTTCATCTTTCTCCATTAAAGATTCTTTTAAGACAGATTAAAAATAATTTTGTGATTTATTTATTATCTGTAGCTGCGATTATTTCATTCTTCGTCGGTAAATCGGTTACTGCATATACGATTTTAGTAGTTATAATTGTCGTGATAAGTGTGGGATTTTTTCAGGAATATAAGGCAGAAAAAGCTATTGCCGCCCTAAAAAAAATGATTATGCCTATATCTATAGTTATAAGGGAGGGTAAGGAAATTGAGGTTCCATCTACGGAGATTGTTCCGGGAGATATAATTATTCTAAGAACTGGAGAAAAAATTCCTGCAGACTGTTTGATTTTAGAAGCTAAAGAATTGAGAGTTAACGAGGCTGTTTTAACTGGAGAGTCTCTCGAAGTAAAAAAACTTGAGGCCAAAGATGAGAAAGATTACAATAAAGAAAACCAGATTTTTATGGGAACTCTTATTATTAATGGGAGATGTGTGGCTAAAGTTTTGCATACCGGAATGAATAGTGAATTTGGAAAAATAGCCGGGATGATTTCAACTGCTGAAAAAGAATTACCTTTGCAAAAAAAAGTAAACAGCATAACCAAATATATGGTTTTTGTAGCACTAACAGTTTCTATCTTAACTGGGTTCGTTATGCTCATAAGAAATATTCCAATCTCTTATGAATTATTCATTGACGTTTTAATTGTGGTAATTGCTTTATCGGTTTCTGCATTCCCTGAAGGATTTCCCGTAGTATTAATGACAACCTTAGCTTCGGGTGCCTATAGGATGGCTCAAAAAAATGCGATTGTTAATAGGATGTCAATTATTGAAACCCTTGGAGAAACCACTGTTATTTGTTCTGATAAAACAGGAACTATAACTACTGGAGAGATGACTGCAAGAGAAATATTTTGTGACAATAAAATTTTTAAGGTTTCTGGGGAAGGATATGAAGCAACAGGAGACTTTTTATATAATCAGGAAAAAATTGATATTAAAAAAAATAATTCGTTAAGTCTCCTTTTGAAAGCTGGAACGTTGTGTAACGATTCAAAAATTGAAAGAAAAGGAATGGATAATGAATATGATTTAAGAGGAACTCCGACGGAGGGAGCATTATTAATTGCTTCTGCTAAGGCTGGGATTTTTACAGAAGATTTGAATTTTATAAGAAAAAGGGAACTTCCTTTTAATTCCGAAAGAAAAATTATGTCTGTAGAGGTTAAGGAAAAAAATGGGAATTATATATATGTAAAGGGTGCCCCAGAAATTCTGTTGGAAAATTGTAAATTTATTCAGAGAGAAAATGGGATTTTTACACTTCGCGAAAAAGATAAAAAACTTATAGTAAAGACAAGCGAAGAATTGACTTCAAAGTCTCTAAGGACACTTGCAATCGCTTATAAAAAATCCAGTTCTAATAAAGACTCCTTGGAAAAAGAACTTATTTTTTTAGGGTTAGTGGGAATGGAAGATCCTCCGAGAAAAGAGGTAAGGGAATCTATAGAACTCTGTTATGCTGCTGGAGTAAATGTAAAGATGATTACAGGAGATAATAAAGAAACTGCTATTGCTATTGCAAAACAAATAAATCTTAAAAAAGGACGGGTTGTCGTGGGTAAAGAAATAGATAGATTTAGTGATGATGATTTAGTAAGAATTGTTAAAACTGCAGTTATTTTTGCGAGGGTTCGACCGGAACACAAGTTGAGAATTGTTAAAGCTCTAAAACAAAACGGAGAAATTGTGACAATGACTGGCGACGGTGTGAATGATGCCCCTGCATTAAAGGAAGCACATATTGGAGTAGCTATGGGTCTTGGGGGGACAGATGTAACAAGAGAGGTCGCAGACCTAACTTTAAAGGATAACAATTTTGCCACAATGGTTTCTGCAATTAGGGAGGGAAGAACAATTTTTAATAACATTCAAAAATTTGTTACTTATCAACTTTCTTGTAACTATGCAGAACTTCTTATAATCTTTCTAGGTATTTTATTAGGATTGCCCTTGCCCCTACTTGCATTACAAATTTTATTTATGAATCTCGTCACAGATAATCTTCCTGCAATCACCCTTGGATTTAATCCTTCTTCCCAAGATGTTATGGAATCAAAGCCTAGAAAGAAATCTGAAATTTTAGATAAAAAACTTATTATTTTAATTCTAATTGCTGGAACTATTATGGGTCTCGTCGCTCTGGGAGTTTTCTACTTTGTTCTTAATGTTTTAAAACAAGAGCTTGTAATCGCTAGGACAACAGCATTAGTAACGCTTATATTTTTTGAAATAGCAAATGCTTTTAATTTTAGGTCTTTTAGAAAGAGGGTTTTGAATCGTTCACCTTTTACAAATAAACCTCTAATTTATGCATCAGTGATTTCGATATTAGCTACATTGCTTATTATCTATTCACCGTTAAACATAGCGTTTGAAACTGCACCTATTGGGGCATTTAATTTCTTGTTAGCTTTTGTAGCCTCATTATCAATAATTGTTGTTTTTGATATTTTAAAAGTGAGAAAGGGCGACCTAAACAAATAAGGGGTAGCGGCGCTGTCCGGAGTTTGATTTTTTACGTGTAAAGTTTAAGATAAATTTCTAAGGTTGCGCTTGAAATTTTGGAACTTCGGACAGAGCAGAGCTCAGTATCTCCGCAACCCAAACCTTCTTCACTAGCTCACACTAAAAAAACCAAGACAAGATATCTATGAGCTCCCATAACATAATTAACTCGGGATTACGTTATGATAGTTCTTGTCTTCTTTCGTCCATTTTTTAGACAC
>JBDROH010000012.1:0-3253 GCA_043810285.1 archaeon | reverse complement strand
GTGTCTAAAAAATGGACGAAAGAAGACAAGAACTATCATAACGTAATCCCGAGTTAATTATGTTATGGGAGCTCATAGATATCTTGTCTTGGTTTTTTTAGTGTGAGCTAGTGAAGAAGGTTTGGGTTGCGGAGATACTGTGGAGTTAGCATAACATTTAAATATGGATGGTTACCATAAATATACTATTAGTAACCAATGGCAATCAAAAAAAGAAAAGATACAGCAGTCAAAGTAAGTAGATGGCTAGATGATGCCGTTAAAAATTATATTTCTAATAGGAAAATTAATGTTGAGTTTCCGTCGAAGCGAAACTTTGTTGACAAGGCAGTAATGCGATTCCTGGAGGAAAAAGGGGTGAAATTAAATGAGTAATAACTTTACAGAAAAAATAGAATTAGCCCGAGAAATGTTTAACGTTCTCGAGAATAGCGGAGTTGGAAGGGCAGCAGAAATTGCGAAACGGACCTTTTGTATACAAGAGAGATTAGCGACCTCGCGGACTTAGCAAAGCATAAAAAGGTTAAGGGTCTTAATCAGTAATGGAAAAAGCATTCCCAATTAAGATCGGTCTAGAGATTCATGGCTATTTGGATACTCGTGAGAAATTGTTCTGTATGTGTAAGACCGATTTTCTAGAGGCTAAACCAAATTCATTAGTATGCCCAATTTGTACAGGACAACCAGGTTCGAAACCGATGGCACCTAACTCAGACGCCATTAAAAAAATGATTCAAATTGCATTAGTCTTCGGTTCAAAAATTAATTATTCAAATATTGTTTGGCAGAGAAAACATTATAATTGGGCGGATTTGCCGAAGGGATACCAAACAACGATTTCTGGAATGCACGCGACGACAAACGCAACGGGTGGAAAATTTAAAGGAATAAATCTAACCGAATTACATCTTGAAGAAGATCCAGCACAATGGAATCCGGATTCAGGAAAAATTAATTACAACCGAAGCGGACTACCTTTAATTGAGATTGTGACCGAGCCTGAGTTCAGCAACGCTGAACAAGTTATAGAATGGCTAAAGAGTTTACTTCTGTCATTAAGTTATATTAAAGCTGTCCGAAAAAACGCAGGAATCAAAGTTGATGTGAACGTCTCGACCTATGGCGAAAGAGTAGAAATGAAAAATCTAAATTCACTAGAAAAAATTAGGAAAGCAATCGAGTACGAAATTCTTCGGCAAGTTGAGAATCATAAAAAAGGAATTATCCAAACGAGAGACACACTAGCATTCGATGAAAAGTTAGGGAAGACGATTAAGATGCGATCAAAAGAAGGAGCTGCAGATTACCGATTCATTCCTGACCCCGATTTATCAATGATAAAAATAGACAAGAAAATGGTTAATGAAATCAAGACAAATTTACCTGAGATGCCAGAAGTAAAGTTAGCGAGACTCTTAAAAAAATACAATGTCGGAGAAAAAGACGCGAAGATTCTCACGAAAAATTTAGAGTTAGTCGAATTCTTTGAAGAGTTAGCCAAAGAGAATATCGACATGAACAAAAATCTTTCCTGGGTTACGATTGAACTATTACGGGTATTGAATTACAATAAGAAAACTCTCGAGGACGAGGACGTAGAAATTTTGCCGTCGCATCTAGCCGAATTAATCAAATCAGTCACTGTCGGAAAGATTACGGTTTTGAAAGGAAAGCAGATTATGAATGACTTTGTTCCGAAGTCATTTTCGTTGAAGGAGCATAAAGGGGAGATTTCTAGTATTGATGATTCGGCAATTGAGAATTTATGTCGGCAAGTCATCGACGAAAACGCACACGTAGTTGATGAATACAAATCTGGGAAGGATGCGAGTTTGAATTTCTTAATTGGGCAAGTTATGCGACTTAGTGAGAGAAGGGCGGATTTTAAGGTGGCAGGGGAGACATTGAAGAGGTTGATAAGATGAAGAAAGTAGATAATTAAACAGAATTAAGTTTGGGATGGCTGTTGTTTTGGTTTATTATAATGCCTCTAATTGGTTATATTTGGTTATTTCTAGAATGGATTAGTAATGATAAATACATTATGAAGAAAAAATAAAGAAGGAAGAAATTATATAAACCCAAAACCCCTTAATATCTAATGGCAAAAAAGAAAGAGGAAAAAATGTGTTGCGGAACTAAAAATGGTTGTGAAGCTTGCGGAGGAGCTGTATACGGACTCGGTTTTATCGGAGCAGCAGTCTATTACATATCGACGGCAACCGGTTTTTGGAACGGCACATTAGGACTTTTGAAAGCAATAGTCTGGCCAGCATTTTTAATCTTCGACACACTCAAGTTCCTCGGAGCTTAGTTCATTATAAAGAAGAAAGATAGTTTTAAATAATTCTTTGCGTTAATATTATCGGAGGTGATGATATGAAGTATTTGGAAAAGGCATTAAAGAAAATTAATGTTGTAGATATGGGGTTAATCAAGTTGTCCGTTGCTGCGGCGGTTTTGTTTGTATTAAGAATTTGGCCTGCTGCTATGGCTTGGGTACATTCCGCAAACCCTTGGTATTTTTTTGTAGCATTTGTCATTTTTGTTATTAGGCCAATTTATAAGGCTTATTTAAAATAATTCGACAGAGGTTGAGTAATATCTCTCTTCGGATTAGATTAATTTAGCTTTGCGTCTAATAAGTTTCTCACGAAGTCTTATGACCCTAAGAGACAATAAAAATTAGAAAAGGGATAAAATCCCTAAAAAAATAAAAATTTACTAGACTAAGCTAGATTTATTCTCGTGAAGCGTTGTCTCGTGGAACCATTGGTTTAGCTTCACTTACAGTCAACTTTCGTCCTTCGATTTCCTTCTCGTTCATTTCCGAAATAGCCTTACCAGCTGCTTCATCATCCGCGATTGTTACAAAACCGAAACCCTTAGATCTACCCGAGTATCTATCTTTGATAAGAGTTGCTTCTTCAACAGTATAAGCTGCGAAAAGTTCCTTCAAACCATTTTCATCAATAGACCAAGGTAAATTACCTACGTATAATTTCATTATTTCCTCCCATGTTATTTAATAATTTTAATAGAATTCTCATAATCGTGTTCTTGTACCTTACATAATCTTTATAGAATAAGGGTTTTTAAGGTTATTGATAGCTCCAGTATCTCCGCACATGATTAATTACTTCTAAATTACTCCAAAAGATTTATAAATATAACCTATCTAATAGATAAGTATGAAAAGGGTCAAGATAATTGAAAAATCAACACTCATATTAAAAGGAATAAAATGTTTTGT
>JBDROH010000011.1:0-27010 GCA_043810285.1 archaeon | reverse complement strand
CTAAAAAATGGACGAAAGAAGACAAGAACTATCATAACGTAATCCCGAGTTAATTATGTTATGGGAGCTCATAGATATCTTGTCTTGGTTTTTTTAGTGTGAGCTAGTGAAGAAGGTTTGGGTTGCGGAGATACTGATTTTATCAACAAACTTAAAAAGCTAAATTAGTTCTTCATCTTTATGGGGCTGTAGCTCATTGGGAGAGCACACGGCTGAAGACCGTGGTGTAGGGAGTTCGATCCTCCCCAGCCCCATATGAAATATGATAAGTTAGTTAGAGATAAGGTTCCTAAGATTATTAAATCAAGAGGAGATAGTTGTGGAGTGCATATTGCTGGAGATGATGAATACGGTAATAAGTTGAAAGCAAAAATTAGGGAAGAGGTTGAGGAGTTTTTGGATAATCCTTGTATTGAAGAGTTAGCAGATGTCCTCGAAGTTGTTTATGCTATTGCAGATTTTCAATTTGGTGGAAGGAGTGAGCTCGAGAGGATTAGAGGAATAAAGTTCGGGGAGCGTGGTGGTTTTGAGAAGAGATTGGTTCTTGAGGAATCTGGGGATAGATGAATACTTTTATAAATAATGGAAACGGTGTTTTGTTATGAGGGATAAAAAAGGTGCGATTGAATTATCTATTGGGACGATTGTAGTTATAGTTTTGTCGATGTCGATGCTGATTCTGGGATTGGTTTTGGTTAAAAATATTTTTTTAGGGGCGACGAATATTGTAGATATGACGAATGATCAATTGATGGATCAGGTTTCTAAATTATTTGGAGAGGATAAAAAATTAGTGGTTTATCCGAATATAAGGCAAATCGTTGTTAAATCTGGTGAGGCATCAGGTTTTGGGATTGGTATAAAAAATCTTTTGACGGGCGTTCAAGATAAGAAGTTTTCTTATGAAGTTGTTGTGTCTGACCCTGATATTCAGAAGAAGTGTGGAGTTGGTGAACGGGAAGCGGAAGGATGGATTTCAACTGGGCGTTCTGAGGAAAATATAGGTCTTGCTCCTGGAGAATTTATTTCTGGAAAAGTTTTATTAGATGTTCCTGAAGGTTCGACCCTATGTACTTTTAGGTATAGGATTAATGTGATGTATGGTGGGGAGAGTTATGCTAGTGAGTTGATGGATGTGAGTATTCGTGCTTAACTCCTTAACAACATCGAGGATAGAAAAAGTTAAAAGATATTGTAAATAACCTTGAGGAAGAATATGTTTGATTTTAAAAAAGAGAAAAGAAAACAGCGAGAAATATATGAAAGAGTTGATTATGGCAAATTAGCAGAGCCTTTTTACGATACAGAACTTCCTACTCCTGAAGAGCTATCCTTTCGTCGTCGTTCGATGGGTCTTGGTGATCCTGATGAGAAAATGTGTTTTCACAAACCATTTGGATATTAATTCTTCTATAGATATAAAAAGCCATTTAGATAATTTCTAGAATGAGAGAATTTATTTATTATTCGAAGTCGGCGGTAACTTCGGGGAATTTGATTAAGGACGATTTGAAGAAGGCAGGACGGATGGATATTGTTTGCAACGTGATTATTTCTGCATTTTTTATTTCTAATGAAATGCGGGATGATGTGAAGTTTCATTTGATTTTTGACGGACCTCCGAATGCTCCGAGACATTTGGTTTTGGAGTCAAATAAAAAGATGCCTATTTCTAAGAAGAATGTTGCAGGGTTGATTAAGAGGATGTTGTATAAGTCCCCTGATAAAGAAGGGCTGTTGGAAGTTTTTCCAGGGGCTTCTATTGAGAGGAAAAGTTTTGAGAAAGTCGTAAAAGAATTGGATGCAGAAGGGAAAGATGTTTTGTTATTAAGCGAAAAAGGTATTGATGTTAGGAATCTGGAATTGGAGAAGGCAGTTTTTATTATTGGTGACCACGAAGGGTTTCCTTCGGATAAGAAAAAATTTTTGAAGAAAATAGATAAGGTTTCTGTTGGACCTAAGATTTTGTTTGCATCACAAGTTATTACTATTTTGCATAATGAGGTTGATAGGAAGGAATAAAAACCTTATTCAATTTTTATTCTTATGGTAAAAAAAGCGGCAAAGTTTGTTGTGAAGGGAACTGTTCAAGGGATTTTTTTTAGGCAGTTTGTGAAGGAACATGCAGATAATTTGAAGTTGAGAGGATTTGTTCGTAATTTGGCTAATGGTGACGTCGAGGTTATCGTCGAGGGGGAAGATGATGCGATTGGTAGACTTGCGGGATTCGTTCGAAAAGGTCCTGAGCACGCACAGATTAGGGATGTTCAGATTGTAGAGCGAAAATGGTCTGGAGATTTTAAGGAATTTAAATTTCTTCGATTTTAGAATTTGATAGTTTTATAAATCTGGTTCCTATGTAATTTTATGAAGATGGCTGGAAGAGAGAAACAGATTGTTGATGAAAGAATTAAGAAAATCGCGATGCTGAGGGAAGAAGGAATTAATCCGTATGCATATAGATTTAGTTTAAATGAAAAAAGGGTTTATTCTTCAGATATTAAGGAAGAGTTTAGTAAATTAGAAAATGAAACTAAGTCTGGAAAGGAACGGGTTGTCGCAGGACGTGTTATGATAAAGAGGAGTTTTGGGAAGTTGTCTTTTTTTAGTTTACAAGATTTGCGTGGAACGATACAAGTAGTTATTCAGAAAGGCGAGGTTCCCGAAGAGGTTATTGGGATGTTTAAAAAAATTGATGGTGGAGATATTATTGGTGTTAGAGGTGAGGTTATGAAAACTAGGACTGGAGAAGTTTCAATTATGGCACAGGAACTTTTTATTTTGACTAAGTCTATTTTACCCTTGCCCGATAAACATAATGGATTGAAAGATGAAGAGGAAAAGTTGAGGAAAAGATATTTAGATATTATTATGAATGAGGACGTTAAGGAGATTTTTATTAAGAAGCAGAGGTTCTGGAATTCGGTTCGGACGTTTTTAGTTGATAGAAATTTTTTAGAAGTTGAGACTCCTGTTTTGGAGAACTTAGCTGGAGGAGCGGTAGCGACGCCATTTTCTACACATCATGATTCCTTGGACATCGATGTTTATTTGAGGATTTCGATGGGAGAGCTTTGGCAAAAGAAATTATTGGTTGCAGGATATGAAAAAACATTTGAGATTGGTCGACAGTTTAGGAATGAGGGAATGGATGCTGAACATTTACAAGACTATTCGCAGATGGAATTTTATTGGGGTTATGCCGATTTTAACGACGGGATGAAGTTAGTTGAAGAGATGTATAAGGAAATTACTATGGCGACTTTGGGTTCGTTGAAGTTTGAGGCACACGGGCACAAAATTGATTTGGGGAAGAAGTGGGAACGATATGATTTTGAAAAGTTGATTAAGGAGAAGACAGGGATTGATATTTACGAGGCTGATGAAAAAGAGATTAAGAGGAAACTGGATTCTTTGAAGGTAGAGTATGATAAGAGTTTTGGTAAGTGGAAACTTGTTGATTCGCTTTGGAAGTTTTGTAGGAAGCAAATTAGTGGGCCGGGATTTTTGGTTGGACAGCCTGTTGAGATGAGTCCGTTGGCGAAGAGAAGTGAGACTGACCCTCGGAAGGTTAAACAGTTTCAGGTTATTCTCGGAGGGAGTGAAGTTGGAAATGGTTATAGTGAGTTGAATGACCCGATTGACCAGATGGAGAGATTCAAGATGCAAAGGGAACTTGGGATGAATGGAGATAAAGATGCGATGGAGCACGACGAGAGTTTTGTTGAAGCGTTGAAATATGGAATGCCTCCTGCTTGCGGATTTGGATTTAGCGAGAGATTATTTTCTTTTATGATGGGACGTCCGATTCGGGAATGTGTTGCGTTTCCTTTGATGAAGCCTGAGGGGAAGATTGAGGATTAAAATTTGAAAGATCATTCACTGAACCAAAAACCCTTCACATAAAGTTTTATAATTCCCAATCTACTTAATCTATTATGGAATTGAAGAGTCCAGAAAGAGAAGTTGAATACAAGGCGAGTGTTGATGAAAAAGGGAATGTTGTTCTGAAGAAAAAATCTGCGATTAAGCGAGGTTCGAAGAGTAAAGCACAAGGTGGACAGTTTGAATTGAAGGTTCGGAAAAATTTGGAAGAGCTTGGTTGGATTGTTGATAAGTGGTCTAATAATGTTGATTTAGATGTGGGAGTTCTTCATCCTGCAAAAACTGATTGGAAATTTAATCCTTTCAGAAAAATTATGATGCCTCGAGGGCAAGGAACTGGGTTTCCAGATTTTGTTGGATTTCAAAAAATGGAAGGAGAAAGATATAAGATAGTTGGCGTCGAGGTTAAGATGAACGGAATATTAAGTCCGGTTGAAAAGAAAAAATGTCAGTGGTATTTGGAGAATAAGATTTTTAACGAGATTTGGATTGCTCGGAAAGTTAAGGAAAATAATCGAGTTCGTGTTGAGTATTCAGATGTTAAAGAAATCATAAAAAGAATGCGATGAACTATTTAATTTTATTTTTATTAATATTAAATTTTATTTCTATTGTTGGTGCTGATTGTTCAGGTAATCAGATTGATATTAATTCGGCTTCGGAGGAGGAATTGGATGAAATTATTTGGGTTGGATCTGCGACGGCTCAGAAAATAATTGATGGGAGACCTTATGAAACTTTAAACGATATAAAGAAAGTTTATGGAATAGGAGATTCAAAATTAGAGGATATAAAAGGGCAAGGTCTTGCTTGTGTCGAGGGTGAATATGTTGATGAGGAGTTAGAGGAACTTGAGAAGACAGTTGAAAAAGAGGTAGAAGTTATTGTTCTTGCTCCAAAAGAGGAAGAAATTGTTTTGAATAATGCCGTTGAAAATACTAAAGAAGAGGTTTATGAGTCTAAGAACTTTAAGATTTTGAAATATACTCCCTATGCTTTTTCAGTGTTTTTGATTTTTGTTATCGCCGTCCTTATTTTTGATAAGTAAGTTTAAAAAAGGGAATATGTTTAGATGAAAATGGTAAGAGCGATTATGATTGTTGAGATGGCGGGTCGACCTGCTGAGCATGTGAAAGATTCTTTAGCGAAACATATCGGTGTTCTTAGTGAGGTTAAGGATATCAAGGTCCATTCTATTAAAATTAGTGAGCCAAGAGAGATTGAAAATTCTTCGGGTCCGCAAGGAACTCCGTCTGAAGGTGTAATGTTTACTTGTTTTGCCGAGGCGGATTTTGAGACAGAGAATTTTGCGAGAATGAGTGAGACTATGTTTGATTTTATGCCTTCTTCTGTGGAAATAATTGAACCTTCGAAAGTTACTTTAGATATGGGCGAGGCGACGAATTTGCTGAATAATATTTCAGGTAGACTTCATCGTTATGATGATATTATGAAAATGGCTGGCGGGAAACTCCAACAGATGGGGGCACAATTAAAGGCGGCTCAAGAGGCTTTGATAGAGAAAGATAAGGATATTGTTCAAAAGAAAGGTAAAAAAGTTATCAAGAAGAAAGTTAGTTCTAAGAAGAAGAAATAATTAAGTTCTCTGTAATTTGCCAGTTAGTCTTTTTGAATATTTTTCTGAAGATTCTTTTAATTGTTCATGAGGGTTTTTAGGAATAATGCTTTTTTGTTTTTTGTAAAGATAGTATCCTCCAAATCCTAGTGCGATTAAAATGACTAATCCGAGTAGCCAACCGAATCCCGTAGGCTCTTCGTCTGTTTCGATTGGGACGCAAGTTCCTAAACAACAATAGTCTCCTCCCCTTGTAAAAGTTTCATCACCGTCACAATCTTCTTCTAATGTGCAAACGGCTCCTCCTTTGTCTTCACAGTTTTCGTCGGAAATTTGGAAATCTTCTTCGGTGCTTCCAGTAGGCAAAATAAAAATACTCAAAGGAATTGATAGATTTTTTTCTTCGCCATATTGGGTATATGTTATATTGATGTTCCCTTGAACGTGTCCGGGATTTTTTGGAGATAGTGTTAAGGATAAATTATGAACTCCTCTCGCTTCCAAACTTTCTATCTTTTCAATCTTTAGGAATGAGATATCTGAAATGAATTTTATATCTGTGATATTCTCTTCTCCGAAATTGAACAAGGTTATTGTTGCACTTGATTTTTCTTCAGTTAGTAGTTCTAGTAATAATAAATCTGGGTTGTATTTTAAATCGTGTTTTACTTCTGGAATGATTATGTCTTCGGGTGCTGGACGCATTACAGGAATCAAAAAATCCTTGTAGGTTGAAATTTTTAAATTGGAAAATGTTCCTTCTTGCTGGATTTCTATTTCTGTAGATTCTTGTGGTTGAAGACTAGTTTCATTTTCCGAGTAAGTTAGGTTTAACTGAGAGGTTCCTTTATTGATAAATTTTAGTTTTGGTTCGTCGGTTGTTCGAATAAATCCTGGTTTGATTGAAAGGATTTCGGTTCTAGTTTCGTTTGTTTCTTCGTCGATGATAAAATTATTTTTTATTGTGATTGGTTGCTCAAGAGTTATAGATTTAAGTTCATCGAACTCTTTGTATAGGATATTTGAGATTTCTAGTGTGAAATTTCCTTCCCGTGTTGTGTAGATATATAGATAGAAAGTATTGTTGTAGAAAGTTATATCTGATTCAAAGAAGACTTCTTTTCGACCCTCAAGAAATTTGATATCTGAGGATAAGATTTCTTTTGTAAATTCTCCGACGGTGATTATTGTTGCGAAGATTGTTTCACCCGGCTGTGTCTCGTTGTGTTGAAGTGTTAGCGTAGGAATTGCTGATGCTAAGGAGATTAAGGAAATAAATAAAAAAACTATAAGGCCTCTTTTCATAATTTGATTAAGATTGAATGATTAATAAATCTTACCCGGACATTTCTCTCAGTTTTCTGAACGTATCTGACATTGCTTTGTCTTCTTGAGGTCGTCTTACTTGTCTTGGAGGCGCCCTCATAGGCATTCTTCTTATTGGGGGGAAACCTGGTCGTGGAGGCATTCCAGGTCTTGGCCCTTGAGGAGCCATTCCTCCTCGTCTTTTATCTTTTTTAAATTTCGTCTTGAGCTTGAACAAGAATAATTTTAAATTCTCTCGGTAAATATAACCTATCGCTCCGAGGACTGCTAAAATCAATATAATTAGAACCCAAATCCACCAAACCCCTCCTACAGATTCTTCTGTGGTTTTTGTTTTACAACAAACTTGAAATTCGTTGCATGAATAAGTTGAGACAATTTCTTGGTTGTCTGAGCAAGAATCTCGGCAAGTGTAGAACATGGACTCGCATTCTGTTTCTTCGGTTTTCTCAGCACATTTTCCAGTGCAACAACTATCTGTGTCAATTGTTCTTCGTTCATTTCCGATGCATACTTCTTCTGAAGCACATTCTACTCCCCCGTATTCGGAGCAACTTTGGAGATTTTCAGTCATACAACAAGTGTCAGATAATGATGCACAAAAATAATTATCTCCAACATCTTCGGATGAAGGGCATTCTTTCGATGGGATGCAAAAATATTCTGCTTGCGAACAATATGTAACGCCACCTCCTCCAGAACTTCTTCCAGTCCTACCTTCAAGAGCCCATAAAACTGCTGCAGTATCTAGTATTGAATTTTTCCAACAACCATTAGAACCTTGAGCGAATAAAAGCCAATCTCGAGAGTTTGTGACTTTTTCCGATGATGAACTTCCTATCGCAATTAGTGCTAGTGCTGTATCATAATATCTATCATAAGCTGAGTTTTTTGCTTCCCAGTAATTTCCGAGTTTCTGGTCAGTTATGAGTTGAGTTGCATAATACTCGTAATTTGTAGCCATATAAGCGAAAGCATCTGGAAGGTATTGCTCATTGCTGGCAGCCATTGCGATAACATAAGAGATATATTCTTCGATGTTGTGCCCTGTTTTTAACAATGCTAAAGTTGCCCACGCGGTGGATTCATATTCGCAAGAGGATGTCCCGAAACATTTTGAAGTTACTTCTAATTTTATTGAACTAAATGCTGGTGAAGAATCCGTTCCTTCTAAAGAGTATATTATAGGAGAATTTTTATTTTTATATAATAGTGTTGCTATAAAATCTTTATCACATTCTATAATAAGTTCTTTGTTGTAACACTCTGGAGTAACCTCCAACCAGAAATTGGAATGTGCCCTAGTTAAACAAGAGCCTGCATCTGTGTCTATTTTTTTATTTTCTCCTACATTTATTGAGTAGTCGTTGGAATCGTATCCTATGTGACATTCTACCGCTTCGTTAGAATCCTGTTCTAAATACCATATGAGATCTGTTGGTGTTCTAGAGTTGTCAATGAGCCATTCTTCTGAGGGTGTTGTGTCTTCTCCTGCATGATCTAATGCTAAAATTGCAAGTGCGGTATCTCGAACGTTACCCCAATTGTCTGAAGATTTTCTATCTTCTAGTTCAGATACGCAATCGTCAAAGACATTGTCAGGGGTTGCAAGAATTGTGTAGGCTATTTCTTGAGTTGTTAATTCTGAACAATCATCTACTTTTTCCTCGAGACAATCAAAGCCATCAGCGATTTTATCGGAGTCTGATTCTGAGTCTTCTGTCGAAGTGGATTCGTTGTCGGCAGCGAATGCTAATGTTAGTGAGAACAGTAATAAGAATAATATTGTGAATGCACCTATCTTTTTCATATAGAGATAAGAGGTTGGTTATTTATAAAAGTTGTTAAATCTCCGGAGGAGTTTTGTTTCCCTTTTTGGAGAGTTTTCTTCCAGATTGTAATGCCTTCTTGATTGTATAATTAATCGGGTTTTTCATACCAGGTTCTGGAGGGCCTTGGATTCCGAATTCTTTATAGATTGGTTTGTCATAATTGGGAGGTAGCCTTTTATTTTTTAGATACCATAAAATTTGTGATTTGATGTAACCTTGTTTTAGAGGTTGGTAATTCTTGCCGTTCCACGTTTCTATTTTTTCTTCGATGAAATCTTGAGGGAATTCTAGGCTTACAAAGAACGATAATATTATTGACAGTGCTCTTTTTCTGCCGTCATCTTTGATACCGAGTAAAAGTTTTTTTATGATTGGCGGATACATATTCTCGGTTATTGTCAAACCTTTAAGGTTGATTGATTCACCTTCATATTTTTTTGTTTTTTCTTCTGGTTTGTTTTCTTGGGCTTCTTCGATTGCTCGGATTAGAAGTTGTTTTGCTTCGCCTTCCTCTGAATTTGGCATGAATGATTTTGGAGTTGTTATCTTTAGAGGGTCTGCGTCGGTTGGTTTGAATGTTTCTATTTGGTCTTTGTCTAGGACTATGGAGGCAAAGGCGGTTTTTTCGTGGAGGGAGTATGGGGCTCGGAAGAGGTGTCTGGGTGAAACTAGAACTATATCTACAGAGTCTTCTGTTGATTTGATTGTATCCTCTATCTTAAATTTTTGTTGAGTATTTTGTTGTTGGACGCCTCCGAAGGTACTTATGGTTTCGAGTTTTGCGGTATTGATTTTACAAGTTTCGCAATATTGAATTTCTCTTTGTAATGCTCTTTTCATTTTACCATTGCACGAAGGGCAAATCATCTCTTTTCGGTTTGATGTCATAGATTCTACTTCTGTTTTACATTTTATATCGGGGCAAATGTATTTCCCCATGGATTTAGTTTTTGTTGGCTGATTACATTTTGGACAAAGGTGTTCGGAGAGGAGTTCTCCTTGTTCTTTTAATTTTTCACGCCCCGATAAGTTTAGAATTTCTTCGTTCATAGGAGTTCGTATTTTTTTGAAAAGATACTGAGCTATTGCTCTTGGCCATTCAGGGAATTGGTCTTTTGTAAGCTTGTCTCCTACTGATTCGGGGAATGCTTTGAAAGGGACTAAGATATGGAAACCTTTGGAGCCTGAGTTGTGCAGTAGAATTGGATAATCTCCTCCGAAAAATGCTTCTGATTCTTCCACGGAAATATCAAAAACTTCCTGATTTTCTTTTTTTATTATATTCTTTATTTCTACCATCCCTACATCTGACCCAAAAAGAGATTCATAATTTGAGATTATTTCTTTTGATTCTGCTGTGAATTCTTGTGAAGCAGTGTTCTTGAACCAGTTTAAGACTTTTCGTATCCTGTCGAGATTGGCACACTTCTTTTTTAGTGTCATCTGCTCTGGTCGATGATGATTGAATAGTTTGGGTTTTATTTGGAAGTAGACTTTTCTAAGTCCGTCTACTGGAAACGTTCTGTCTCGCGGATGTGGAGAAAATTTGTTTCGTGCTCTGTGGAATTCTGGAAAAAGTTCTGATTTTGGGATTTTTATTATCCAAACTAAACTTCCCTTGAACAATGTTCCTTGAGGTAATGTGTGTTCTTTGTTTTGTTCCCATGAGAGAGTACATGATATTCCGTTTAGCTTGCATAGCCAGACAAATTCGTTAATCATTTGCTTTGAGACGGATTTTATTGTGATTAAATACTCTCCGAGTTTGTGTCCGTCTCCACGGATATATCCCCTGAGAAGTTCTACGAATAATTCTTTATTGAGGTTCCATACGAATGTCGGAATGTGCTTATTCTTTTTTTTACCACAGTTGTCGTCGAAAAATTTTGCCCATTCTTTTGAATGAATTAGAATTTGGGTTGAACCAGTATTGGGGTGCCTTGTGGATATTTTCTTTCCCGTTATTTTCGCAAGAAGATTTTTGCAGTCCTTTGTATAATTTATTTCGTTTATATTAAATGAAAAACCAACTTGGTTAATTGTATTTGTGACGTGTCCTTCCGATAGAAAATAACCTATTAACCTCATTAAGTCTTTCGTAATTTTTATTTTTGTTACAAGTTGATTTTTTGAATGTTGATTTTTATTTAACTCAAAATTATTTTTTATTATTATCTTGTCAACTATAAAGGGATTGACTTTTGAGTTAAACGTTATTAAAAACTCTCCCTGTTTTATTTTTTCTACTTCTTTTTCTACTATTTTTCCGTTGTCCCATACGAATACTGAATGATGTTTTGTTGCTTTTATCGGGAGTTTGTTTTGGGTGTGATAAATTTCGTAAAGTTCGTCATTGTGTTCTAAATATCCATAAATTTTTGAAAAGACAAGTTTTTTATTTTTGTTTAGAGATAGGACTTTCAGGTTTTTGTCTTTCTTCAAAAGTAATATTGCCTGTTGTATAGAAATGAGTTGTGTTTGTGTTTGTGTTTCCACTAAGATTGGGGTGTCGCCTGAAACACTGAATTTCACCCCGTAGTTTTTTATGCCCTGTTTTTCTAATTCTTGGATTAGGAGTTTTGCTGCGATTTTTCCATAGTCGAGATATTTTGAATCTATATCTATAAGAAGGTCCCAGCCAGTTTTGATTTTGTTGTATTGTTCTGGAGTCATATTAGTATTGATATCTAATGGATTTTCCCAAATTTCTTCGGAGCAGTGAAAGGATGTTGCACCTTGTCGCACAGAGTTAATAATGTCTGTAGAATAATCTAAACAATCTGGTCGTTTAGCGAAGAATTTATTGTTGAAATTTGCGATGGTTTCCCTATGTTTACAGAATTCAAACATCGCTTGCTGGATATCTTTTCGTGCATAATAAGATAAGGCCGTAACTTGAACTTTTTTGAGAGGCTCTTTCTGAAAGTTGTTCATTCATTATAGAGCTATATTTTATTAATAAATGATGTGTTGGTGGAGTGTAATAATATTTAAATAAGGATTTGGATTTTTTTTATGATGATACTTAAATTAGATAATCCTAAGTTGTTGAGTGATGCGATTAGGATAATTTCGGAGTTGGTTTCTGAAGTGCGGATTAAGTTACTTGAGGATGGACTATCGATTGTGGCCGTTGATCCTGCAAATGTTGCACTTGTGATTTTTAAGTTGCCGAAGGAGAATTTTTCACAATATGATGCAGGGAATGGAGTTTGGGGTGTCAATCTTGAGGATTTGAAAAAAATTTTGAGAAGGGCTTCAACATCTTCAAGTATTGTTTTTGAAGAAGAAGATAATCGATTAAAAATTTCTATTTTTGATAAAGTTAAAAGAGTTTTTAATTTAGCTTTGATTAATGTTGAAAGTGAGGATAAAGATGTGCCTGATTTAAATTTTGCATGTAAGGTCGAAATAGATTCATTGAGCTTTTCGCAAGCTATTGAGGATTCTAGCATTGTTGCAGATTCTTGTGCTTTGATTGTTAGTGAGAAGGGTTTTATAGTTGAAGGCTCTGGAAATCTTAACTCGGCTCGGACAGAATTTTCAGGGGACGAAGCCAAAATTTCAGGGATTGGACGAGCAAAATATTCTTTGGAATATATGATGAAATTTGTTAAGGCAGCTAAGGTTTCGGATAAAGCGGTTATTAATTTTTCTAGCGATTATCCTTTAAGATTGGACTTTCCGGGGGAAAAGATGGGTATTGGTTTTGTTTTGGCTCCGAGGGTTGAAAATAATTAGAAGGGATTTTTGGATTGATTATAGGGTATTAAAAGAAATGTTTATATATAAGTATTCATAACCATATTAATAAGAGTATTGCTATGAATATACATAAAGAAAGAATAAGTGATCTGATAAAGAAAGAAAAAGTCGTAACCAGTTCTGAGGTTGCTAATCATTTGAATATTTCTTGGAATACTGCGGAAAAATATTTATTGGAATTGATTATCGAGGGAAAGGTTGATAAAATAAAAAAAGCGGGGGTAAATTTATGGGTGTTACGATGAAAAGGGGGCAAGTTGCGATTTTTATTATTGTTGCGATTATAATAGTTGTTGCAATAATTGGTGCGATTTTTTTTATGGGTGGAAAAAGAGTTGAAACTCCTGCGGATGTAGATCCTACGCAAATTGTTAAGAAATGTGTAGAGGATGCCGTCGAGAAATCTGTTTGGAAGATGTTGGCCAATGGAGGGCAAAGGTCTCCGAGTCAGGCGATAATGTATCAAGGGAGCGAGTATAATTATTTATGTTATCAGGCAGATTTTTATCAGGGTTGTTATAATATTCACCCGATGTTAGAATATTTAGTTGAGAGTGAGATTAAGGAAGACAGTCTTGCCACAGTTCAAGATTGTTTTAATTCAATGAGGGAAGATTTTGAAGGGAGAGGTTTTGATGTTTCAGGGGGTTCAGCGGATTATTCAATTGATTTGTTTCCAGGTAGTGTAGAAATTAATTTGAAGAAGAGGATTAGTTTGGTTCGTGGTGAGTCTTCGCAAAACTTTGAAAACTTTGATACAAAAATTTTGTCGCCACTTTATGAGTTAGTTAAGATTGCACGAGAGGTTGTAAATTCTGAATCACAGTATTGTCATTTTGAATATAATGGTTATATGCTTTTATATCCGCAGTATGATATTAGAAGAATTGATTACAGCGATAGTAAAATTTATAGTTTAATTGACCGACGGTCTGGAATGGAGTTTAAATTTGCTGTAAGGAGTTGCGCATTCGCACCAGGAATATGAGATTGGATGAGAGAAAATTAATTGCAAGTTTTGAAGTAATCCTTATGGTAGCTTCGCTGTTTGCGTTTTCTTATTTTATTGGTGATTCAGAAGAGATATTTAAAAAATTAAAGGAGCCTATGATTCCAATAGTTTCTGCGGCACAAGTTAATACCACTTTAGAGGACGGAACTATTTTAATAGAGAATATTACGAGAACAGTTTTTAGTATTTCGTCTAATGAATTTGGTGCAGGATGTTGTGCATTGGCAATTGATGGACAGAAATGTGCAACAGCGACGGCAGATACTTGTTCTGTAGGTTCACTCTTTGCTGAAGGAGCCCTGTGTAGTGCAACATCATTTTGTCGAAAGGGTTGTTGTTACGACGAGAATGTAGGGATTTATGATAAAAATGTTTTGAAATCGGACTGTTTGAAAAGTTGGATTGATGACCCTAATTGTAATCTTCCGGCGGCAAGATTGGGGTGTTGTGTTCTTGGAACTAATTCTATTTTTGAAACGGAAGGACAATGTAAGGTTGATACCTTAAGCCGAGCATTGGGAGTAGATGCCGTTGTTGATTGGAATGGAGATGTTAATGAGGCTCAATGTTTGATGCTTTCGGCTACGCAAACTGAGGGGGCTTGTGTTCTTACGGAGGGAGATTGTAAATTTGGAACTGAAGTTGATTGCTTAAATTATGGCGGGCATTTTAATGAAGGTTATCTTTGTACTTCTCCGTCGCTGAATACCTCTTGTGAGATGACTGAAGAGACAACTTGTAGGGAAGGAAAGGACGGAGTCTATTTTGTTGATTCTTGTGGTAATTATGCAAACGTTTATGATTCTTCCAAGTTGAATGATGTTAGTTATTTGGATAGGATTATTTCTCTCGAAGATTCTTGTGATTCTGGGAATGCTAATAATGGGAATGCTAATTCAGAAAGTTGCGGGAACTGTAATAGGTTTCTTGGAGGAATTTGTGCTTCAGCTTCGGAGGAAAATTTTGATGTTGATTCTGGAGGGTATTATTGTAAAACTACTTCGTGTATGTTTGAAGGAGAAAGTTATGGGAATGGGGAATCTTGGTGTGTTTACGATGGGAAAATTGGTGAAGGAGATGATGTGGTAGGGTCCAGGCATTGGAAATATGTGTGCTCGCAAGGAGTTATCCAAGTGGAACCGTGTGCAGATTACCGAAACCAAATTTGCATTCAAACAAATACTTTTGATGTTGGTGAAGAGGAAGTGCAATTTAGAAATGCTGCTTGTATTGCGAATAATTGGAGAGAGTGTATTAATTTGAATGGGAAAGATGATGGATTAGAATTGTGTGACGAAACTTTGAATTGTAGAATTGAAAATGTGGCTATTGCAGATAAATTCAATTTTAATGTTTGTACTCCAAAATATCCTGGAGGATTCAGTTTTAATAATGAGCGTTATCAAAAAACTGCCGAACAGATTTGTGGAATGGCAGACCAAACTTGTACAGTAGTTTATCAACCTAAGAGATGGGGCGGCTGTAAGCTCGTTGCAAATGAGGGGTGTTTGGGAGAGGGATTTGCACAGGAGATGAATGACCTTTGTCGGAGCCTTGGGGATTGTGGGGGGGATGTAAATATTGAAGGAGTTTATTCTGAAAATTATAGAGTTGGAAACTCTCCTAAGCTGAGTCAGACTTGGATTAATAGGTTAATGGCATTTGCTAGTCCGATTGAAGGACAGTTTGCTGAAGTAGAAAATTATAGTGAATATTTAGCGGCTGCTGGACTTTTGGGAAATCCTGAGGCGGTATCTGAAGGAGATGCTCCTAACATGGGAGGTATAATGAGTAGTCTTGGTGTTGGAATTGGGGGTATTGGGTATGCAGTAGGAGTAATTAATGTAGCAGGATTTGTTACAAGTTCGTTAACTTTATCTTCATTCTCTCTAACAGGAATGCCGGGACTTGCGAGTAGTGCTCCCGGAGCGGCTTTCTCAGGCGTTGCTATAGGTGCAGGGATTGGAATGATTGCAGGGGCAATGTTAGCGAGCTCCTTAGGACTTAGTTCTGGTGGCTCCCTTTTGATGAGTATAGGTGGGGGATTAATCGGAGCAGCCGTAGGATATTCACTTTTGAAGATTAGTCTTGTTTTCTTGGAATCTCCATTTTTTTGGGTAGGCGTTATTTTGATAATTATCTCTTTGTTTTTTGGAGGGGATGATTGTAATTCTACTATCGTTACATTTGAATGCAAACCTTGGCAACCAGTGACTGGAGGAGAGGATTGTGAGCAATGTAATGGAGATTTACTAAAGCCTTGCTCGGAATATCGTTGTGATAGTCTTGGAGCATCATGCGAGTTGGTTAACAAAGGCAGTAATCAAGAGTTATGTATTGATGGGGGAAGAGATGATACGAATCCTCCTCGGATTGAGCCTCAATTGGGAACTATCTCTACTGACGAGATGTACAGTGATGTTTCCGAAAATGGATTTAGTATAACTTCTCTTCAAGAAGATTGTGTCGCTGCTTATTCTTCTCTTGTTTTTGGAGTTAGTACCGACGAGCCTGCTCAATGTAGATTTGATATCCAGGAGATGGAGTTTGACGGAATGTCTTTTGACCTTGGAGGAAATTATTATTCATATAATCATACGACGACGTTTATGCTTCCTGATCCGAGTCATGGGCAAAGTCAGGGAGGGAGTTGGACTGGCGATTTAACATTTTATATAAAGTGTCGGGATACGAAAGGGCATGAGAGCCCTGGTTTTTATACGGTTGATGTTTGTGTGAAGGAAGGGATTGATAAAACGGCACCTACGATTAGAATGGTAAATCCTGTGAATGGAGGGATTGTAAGTTTTGAAACTGCGTCTGAAAATTTAACTGTGGTTACGAATGAACTCTCGACTTGTAAGTGGGATAGTATTGATACAGACTATAGTTTGATGACTAACTCGATGGATTGCAATGATGTTCTTGCATCTCCTTCGTCTCCAGTAGGCTATGTTTGCTCTGAGGAATTATCTATGATGAATGGTACTAATATTTATTATATCAAATGTATGGATCAGCCGTGGCTTGACAGCGTCGAGGAACGAAATGCGAATACTCAAAGTTACGTTTATACTTTGAGAAAACCTGAAAAGAAAATTGAAATTGATTGGGTCGAACCCAGTGAGGATTTTGAGATAAACACTGAGATGACGACGATTGAATTGCAGGTTCAAACCTCTGGAGGAGGAGAATCACATTTTTGTTCGTATTCGTTCTCGGGATATGATAATATGATTGAGATGTTTGAGACGGGGGGGGAGGAGATTCACGTTCAGCAATTGAATCGGCCTTCTGGAACAAATGAGATTTATGTTGAGTGTAGAGATGAAACTGGCGATTCGGTTCAGGGGTCCACGAATTTTAAGATTAGTCGTGATACTTCTACGCCACAGGTTGCAAGAGTTTGGCAAGAGGGTAACACGATTTATATTTCTACTACTGAAGAGGCTGAATGTGTTTATGGCACAACTGATTGCAATTATGTTTGGGATGATGGAATGATTATTGGAAATGGTAAGACTCATACAATTAGTGCTAATGCAGGGAAAATATATTATGTTAAATGTAAGGATGACTGGGGGAATGTTCCGTCTGATTGTTCAATTTCGGTTCAGGCCGTATAGAAGATGACAGAATTTATAAATGTGAGATTGTTAAAATAGATATGGAAAAAAAGTTGGGTTTTAAGAGGATAATTATGGAGGTGGAGAATAATGCAGAGAGTATTAAAAAGTATGGCGTTAAAAAAATTGGATTGTTTGGTTCGTATTTGAAAGGGACTCAAAAAAGGGGAAGTGATGTAGATATCCTCGTGGAGTTTGATAAAGTCTCTTATGATGATTATTATAAGGTTTTAGTTTTACTAAGAAAATTGCTCAAAAGAAAGATTGACTTGATAATTAGTGAGAGTTTAAGGCCTGAATTAGTTTATGTAAAAAAAGAGGCAGTCTATGCAAAATTATAAAATTTATATTGAAGACGCATTGAGGATGATTAATCGTATTGAGAAATTTAAGGATAAGAGTTTGAAAGAGGTACAGAATTGGGATGCCACATTAATGCGATTACAAGTTATTGGAGAGTCTGTTAAGAAAATTCCAAAAGATGTAAAAAAGAGTATGTCCTCGATGGATTGGGAAAAATTTGAGAATCTAAGAAATTTTATAAGCCATGTTTACACTCAAGTTTTCCCTAAAATTATTTTAGACATTATTGATAATGAAATTCCTAAACTTAAATTAGGATTGTTGCAGTTAAAGGGGAATGTAAAATGAATAACAAGGGGCAGGTAACTATTTTTATATTGATTGCGATTATGATAGTTTCGATTGTGTTAATTTTCTTTTTGTGGGCGAAACCTACCTATCTTTTTGGTGAAAGTGAAGGTCTTGGTTTTGAAAATTGTGTTCGGGATGGGATGGAGTCAGTGATTGATGAGCTTGGGGAAACTGCAGGTTTTGCGAATGCAGGTTTTAGTTATCCTTATGGGGGGCAAGAGTTTGTTTATCTTTGTTACACGAATGAGTATTACAAGACGTGCACGGTGCAAGTTCCTTTTTTGAGGACGAACTTTCAGGAGCAGTTAGAAAAGGTTATGGAAGAAAAAATTGGGGTTTGTTATGATAACTCTATTAATGATTTGAAATCTCAGGGTTATTCGGTTAGTTCGGGAGATGTTGATTATGAGATTTTAATTGAGCCGGGTGTTGTACGGGTTGAGATTGATGCACCTACGACGGTAGGTTCGCAGAAATTTGCTCGATTTAATGTTGGGGTTAATTCCCCAATTTATGAAATGGTTATGATATCCACGTCGATTTTGCAATCTGAAGCGAAGTATGGGGATTCGGATATTAGTGAGATGATGAGGTTTTATCCAGATTATATTATTGATAAGATTAAGCGGGATGATGGGACGACGATTTATATTTTAGAGAGTAAGTTATTCGGAACTAAATTTCAATTTGCTAGTCGGAGTTTGGCTTGGCCTGCAGGATATTAATTAAGATGGATAAAAAAAGAGTAATTATTTTTCAGCAAATATTTTTAGTTATGTCCTTGTTCATTTATTTGGCGACGATGGTAAGTGCGGCTGCAACTCTTTCGAGTCCAAGTGTTTGTTGTGAGAGAACTGATGAAGGTGCTTGGTGTATTAATACTGGAGAAGAAAATTGTGATAATGGTTTCAAGGTAGCTCCGACTTCGTGTGAGACTACTTCCTATTGTAGGTTGGGAACGTGTTATAATTCTGAAAGCGGGATTTGTATGGAGAACACTCCGCAAAGAGTTTGTGATGCTAGTGAGGGTACTTGGGATTCTAGGGAAATCGCGCAAATACCTCAATGTCATTTAGGTTGTTGTATTATTGCAGACCAGGCGGCGTTTGTTTCATTAATTAGATGTAAACGATTGTCAACGTTGTTTGGCGTAGAGAATAATTATAAGACGGATATATCCTCTGAAGTTGATTGTATTGCAACTGCTCAGGCTCAGGATATGGGTGCTTGTGTTTATGAAAAGGATTTTGAGAGAATTTGTAAGTTCACTACTCGAGATGATTGCGGTGCGGGAAATGAAGTAGAGTCTGTGGGAAATAATTCTAGTATCTCTGTAGATATTTCTAATAAGAAAAAATTCTATAAGGATTATCTTTGTTCGGCAGAAGAGTTAAACACTGCTTGTGCTAAGCAGACTTCTACTACGTGTTATCAGGGGAAAGTTTATTGGGTTGACTCTTGTGGAAATAGGGAGAACGTTTATTCTTCAAATAAAGCTGTGAGTTGGAATAACGGGCGAGTTGCAGAATCTGGGGAAGTTTGTGCAGAGAATGATGGTTCTAATAATAATTGTGGGAATTGTGAATACTTACTTGGTTCGAGATGTGCAAAGTGGGACGGGTTATTTGGAGTAGGTAAACCTGAAGGGAGCGATTATTATTGTCAGAAGACGGAATGTGTAGATAGAAATGGGAATCGGAGGATGAATGGCGAGGCGTGGTGTGTTTATGATGACCTTGTAGGTAATGGTGCAGATATGGTTGGTTCTAGATATTACCGAGAACTTTGTGTCGATGGAGAAGTTAGGGTTGAACCTTGTGCAGATTTTAGGAATGAGGTTTGTTTGGAGAATTCGATTGAAACTAGTATGGGGGATTTTGGGACTGCGGCTTGTAGGGTGAATAGGTGGCAGACTTGTACGATGATTGGTGATGAAAAGGATTGTATCAATAGGGACAGGGTTGATTGTATGTGGTTGCCGACGGTAACTGGAATGATTTTGGGTGGAGTCCAAGGAGGACAAAGTACTAGTTTTTCTAATCCTAATTCTGGGGAACAGATGTTTAATAATCCTACTGCTACAGGGAATGTTATTGCGACGGGAAACGCACTTTTTGGAGAGGATGATTATGGGGTGAAAATATCAGTTAGTGGGATAGCAGGAGTTTGTGTGCCTAATTTTCCTCCAGGATTAGAATTTTGGAAGGAAGGTAGTGCTAAACAAATATGTGGTATTGCTAATGCAAAGTGCCAGGTAAAATATGAAGAAGGATTGTTAGGTTCTAAGAAATGTGTGGAGAATTGCGAATGTTTAGAAGATGGTTGGGCTTTGAATTCTAATAGGGTTTGTTCGAGTCTTGGTGATTGCGGGGGTTATGTAAATTATTTAGGAGTTTATACTGATGACGGATACAAATGGAATGTTGATGGGAATAACAGAAAGTTTAGTCCGAATAATGTGAATATAATTAGTAGTGGATTTAGTGGGAGAGTTATTGCTGCGATTAGTGGGGAGGGGGAAAATTAATGGAAAATAAATTGAGAGATTTTGGGAAAAAGGGGGCTGCGAGTTTTCAAATTATTTTGATGATTGTATCGCTATTTGCTTTTAGTTATATAATTTATTCTGCTACGCCTGTTAGTGGGGCGGGAGGGGCGGCTACAATAGCATCAACGTCGGGAGGATTATTCCTTGGCAGAATGCAAACTGTTCCAATAGCTCCTCCTAATTATTATTTAACTTCTGCCGCAAAAGTATCAAGCCTTAATACTCCTGTGCTTGGTGGAAGTTCGTGGTTGTCAAAGACATTTGGTGGGGAAAATCTTGTAAAGGGGGGAGGTATGGATAGTCTTCTTACAGGTATTCAATGGGTGGCACTTGCATATATGGCTGGACAAATGCTTGGAAGTATGTTTGGATTGAGTGAGAAAAATACTAAAGCTTTGTCGACGGCAATGGCTCTGGGAGTTGGAGCTTATAACGTATTAGAGACTTATAGTTTTGCAGAGGGGGCTATGTTTGAGAATTATGCAGTTTTAGGACAGTATGGAGGACTTATTGGCCTGGGTATTGGGATTATGGTTTTTGTTGCAATGTATAAAAAAGAGAGTACGAAAAATGTTGAGTTTAATTGTATGCCTTGGCAGGCTCCGACTGGAGGGGACGCTTGTGAAGAATGTAATGACCCTGATTTACCTTGTTCGGAATATCGTTGCAAAGCACTTGGACAGAATTGCGAGTTGGTAAATAAAGGGACAAATCAAGAGAATTGTATAACTGTTCGGCACGATGATACTAATCCTCCAATTCTCAGTCCAGATGAGAGTAAGCTAACTTTTGGTCATAGATATACTAATGTGAGGAATTCTCCACCAGGGCCTGGATTTAATATTGTTTATTCAGATAGTAGTGATGGTTGTTTGAGGGCGTTTACTCCTTTGGAATTTGGGGTTAACAGCGACGAGCCAGCACAGTGTAAGATTGATTTTAATCATACTTTGAAATTTGATGATATGGTTTCATTTATGGGGGGGAATAATTTGTATGTTTATAATCACTCGGAGAGGTTTTCATTACCGGGAGCAAAAGTTATTGAGAATTCTTCGTTCCCTTTAGAAAATGGAAAGGATCTTACTTTTTTTATTAGGTGTCGAGATAAACAAGGTAACGAGAATTCGGCAGAGTATGCTGTGAAGTTCTGTATTGACCCTACGCCAGATAGTACGGCTCCGCAGATAAGAGCTAGTTCGATTATTAATGGTGGTTGCGTCGCTGAGGAGCAATCTAATGCAGAGGTCGAGTTTTATATTAATGAACCTTCGGATTGTAGATGGAGTTCTCAGAATCAAGATTATGATAATATGCAAAATGGGATGGTTTGTTCGAGTGAGTTGTATCAAATGAATGCGGCACAGTTATTTACTTGCAAAGCGAATTTAACAGGGATTGCTCGAGATGAAACTAACTTTTATGTGAGATGCAAAGACCAACCAGGAAAAGCAGATGAAGACAGAAATGAGAATCAGGAGAGTTATGTTTTCAGTCTTCGAGGAAGTACTGGATTAAAAATGAATAACTTGCAACCGAATGGGACAATTTTCGGAGGGGTTAGACCTTCTCCAGTTGAGTTATATGTTGAGACTTTGTTTGGATGTAATGGGGGGCAGGCAGTTTGCTTCTACTCAACTACGGGAGAAGATAACGATTATATTATGTTTTATGATACAAATATGGAGGATGGCATTCATACGCAAAGATTAGATTTAGACGCAGGGGATTACGAATATTATATTAAATGCGTCGATGAGGGAGGTAATGTTGTAGAAGATATAATGGAGTTTTCGTTGGATATTGATGAAAGTGCGCCGGTTGTTGCGAGAGTTTATGAGGAGGACCAGATGTTAAAGATTGTTACGGTTAGAGATAGTGAATGTATTTATAGTTTGGATAATTGTGATTTTAGTTTTGATGAGGGAACTCAAATGCCTTATGCTAATTCGACGGTTCATGTTGCTGAATGGGTACAAGGCAAGACTTATTATATAAAATGTCGGGACGAATTTAAAAACGAGGATGCGGATTGTTCTATTGTGGTGAGATTAAGTCAAAATTTTTTATGAGGTGTTTATGGAGTTGGTTAAAATAAATAAGAAGGTTTCTTGGAGAAATTTAGAATGTGGAGTTAATAAACGAGGGCAACAAATGATGGGGTTGCCTTTTGGGATGATATTCTCTTTATTTTTGATTGTTATTTTTATTGTAGTTGCGTTTGTAGGAATCAAATCTTTTTTGGATTTTGGTCGGACTTCTAGTGTGGGATTGTTTTACCAGGAGTTGCAAGATTCTGTTGATGATGCTTGGCGAGGGCAGTCGAGTTCTTCGCATTTTGATATAAACTTACCATCGGAAATTGATAAGGTCTGTTTTGCGAATTTATCTGCTACGATAACTAATCGGGGAGAGGATTACGAGTTTATCAAAGATTTTTATGTTTACGAAGCAAATGTTTTTTTAATCCCCCCTAGAGAAGGCAAGGGTATGGAATGGAAGTGGATTAACCATATTGATATCTCTAAAATTAGTGATGTAAAAAATCCCTATTGTGTTAATGTCGAGGATGGTTTAACTATTAAGAAAGATTTCTATGATAAATTGGTTTGGGTTGAGTGATGAATAAAAAAAATGGACAGTTTAATTTTGTTTGGTTATTTGCTATTCTTGCAGGAACTGCGATTCTAGTTTTGGCAATTTATGGTGCGATGAAAGCTGGAGATAGTATAAGGTATCAGACAGACACGGAGATTGCGAAGAGCATTTCTATAATTAGTGACCCATTACAGGCAGGATTTTCTGAAGGTTCTTTCGGGAAAATTTTGTTTAAGCAGGAAACTCGAATAAATAATTTTTGTTTTGATGAAGAATTTGGAAAGCATATGATTTCTGTTTCGACTAAATCTGATGTTGGTGAAGAGTGGAATATTCCTGGTGAAGAGGTACCAATCCAGGATAAATATATTTTTTCTTCAGAAGCAAGTTCGGGGAAGGAATATTATGTCTTTTCGAAACCATTTGAATTTCCATATAAGGTTGCTGATTTGATTTTTTTGACCTCGGAGAGATATTGTTTTTTGAATGCTCCCGAGGATATTGTCGAGGAGATTGAGGGGATGAATATTCCAAATATTGAAACAGATAATTGTACTTCTGAGGATGTAATCAAGGTTTGTTTTGGTTCAGGAAGTGATTGTGATGTGAAGGTTCGTGGTTCTTGTTTGTTTGGTTGTAGGTCAGTTTACGATTGGGGGAGTGTCGAGAGGTATGGGATTGGAATGGATTATGTAGGGAATTTAATGTATGCCGCAATTTTTTCAGACAGAGGAATTTATGATTGTAATGTTCGACGATTGATGTATCGGACGGGGATGATTGCTCAAGAGCTTATTGATAAGGCTGATTTAATGAGTGCTCGAAACTGTAATACTAATTTGAAGGTTGATTTGATTTATTGGAATGGTATTACGATTAATGCGACGGTTGCTGATTTGAATGGATTATATTCTATCGCTAGTAGTTTTGGAAGAAAAAATGAGGGGGAGAAGTGTGGATTATGGAATTAGAAAAAATTAATAGGGGGCAGATGCAAATTCAGCAAATGGCATTTATGATTTTGGCTGTTTTTTTGTTTTTTATTTTGGTCGGGCTGTTTTTTTTAAGGATTCAGCTTGGAGATGTGACAAAAAGTGTGGTGCAGTTGCAGACGGAGCAAGCAATTTCATCGTTGAAGGTTATTGCGGATATGCCTGAGTTGAATTATGATTCGCATGAGTCGTTGTCATTAGATGAAGATAAATTGAGGATTATGTCGGGGAATTTTGGTTCTCATTATTCTGAATTTTGGTCCGTGGCTTCTGTGAAAGTTTATAAAATTTATCCGAAGTTTGACGAATTGGTAGAATGTCCTTCATTGAATTGTAATTATTTCGAAATTTATGAGAGTAGTCAAGAAAGTGTGAAGACATATTCTACTTATGTTTCGATTTGTAAAAGGATTGAGGAAATTGGGTATGTTTATGATAAATGTGAGATTGGAAAATTGGTTGTGGGAGTGATTAGCAAATGAAATTTAGAAATTTGAAAGGGCAACAGGAGATGGTAGGTTTTGTTTTGATAGTGGTGCTCGTGATAATTGGCCTGATGGTTTTCCTGATTATTTCTGTGAGAAATTCTCCAGAACCAGTTAATAGTCTTGCGATTGAAAATATGTTGGCTTCGATTATGAAGCATACAACTGGGTGCGCGATTGTTTTTGAACCAGAATACGATAGTTTTTATGAGTCGTTTAAGAGTTGTTATAAAGATGATGATTGTATAAATTTGGGACGCTCGGCGTGTGATTATTTGAATGAAAGTTTAAGAGATGTTTTAGGGGATGTAATGGATAGTGAGGCTACGGTTGGAGCTTATCAATTAGATTTCTTTGTTAAGGATGGGGAAAGTCTTTTGAGAATTGTTGAAGGAAACTGCACAGGTTCTGTTTTGGCTGCACAAAGGAGTATGGTTTCTGTATCAGAAAGTTTGATTGTAAGGATTAAAACTTGTAGCAAGGTTTAGATATCAATCATTATTTGGAGTCTATCAATTACTAAGACAGGTTTTAATGATTCTCTTTTTCCGGTCTTTTCAGCATGGAATTCGATGAATCCAAATCTTTCTAGAACTTTTATGTCTTCTCTGACCGATTTAAAATCTCTCTCCAGTATCTTTGATAGGGAATAAATTGACTTTGGTTTTTTTGATTTTAGGGTATAAAGGATTCGTGCTTTCTCATTACTTAGAAGGCTTCTTAGAAGTTTGATGTCTGAAAAATCCTGCGATTTGCTTTCTCCTAAAAGTTTTGAAACGAAGTTTCCACTTTTTACGTTTACATCAACATATCTTATCTTTGTTTTCTTTTTCTCTGCCATTCTAATGGAATTTTATATAGGAGGGATATTTATTTAGATATATAAATCTTATGTTTTAGATATATGAGGGATTTTATACCTGGTATTGAAATTTAAGGAATTGAATAGGTAAAACTTCTTGGTTGAAAGTGTTATTTTTTATAGAATAACATAAGGTTTATAAATAAACCTCGAAAAACATTCATTTTTAGAAGAATTTTGAGGAGATTACGGGAAACTTTATAAAGGAAAAATAGGTATTAGTACTAGCGTTGTTGTTTATCAATAATGCTGACTAGTCAGTGTTCATATAGGGACCCCTAGTGATGACACTTATAACGCTCCCTAGTTATAAGACCTGCCAGACTATTAGAAAATGTTGAACGCGGATTTCCGCGGCCTTGAACAAGGCGGCTAAACTAATGGTGCTGAAAGGAGGTTTATAATAATGAAAAAAATATTTAGAAAAGCTATGACGGTTTTAGCAAGTACTGCTTTGATTGGAATGACTATTAGTACAGCATTTGCTGCATCTTATCCATCTCCTTTCACAAGTAACACTGCAATTGTTGTTGGTGCTAATGCAGCTCCTTCGGACAATATCGCAGCTTCCAGTATTGCCTCTAATTTAGATGCAAGTGCTGTTGGAACAGGTGCTACTACAGTTACATCAGACGGCGATTCTTACAAATTTGAGAAGACATCTACTAAGTTTCATATAGGAGACAATCTGAATACTATCATATCCACATTAGATGAAGATGAATTACCTACGCTTTTAGCTGAAGGTAAATATATCGATAATGACAATGATGAATTTGATTATACTCAGAAGATTGAAGTAAATGCTTCCGTTCTATCTATGTTTGAGGATAATGATTACATCGATAACGAGCCTACTGTAGGTTTTAGGATTGCTTCAGCACAAAATGTTCTGAACTATACTATAACTTTTAGTGATGAGCCACTTATTGATGATTTAGTTACTACAAGTTTACCTATTATGGGTAAGACATATTATGTTTTATCTAATAGTTCAAGTACTACTCATTTGATTCTTACATTACTAGATTCGGCTACAGATACAATCTTGGCTGAAGGAGAATCTACAACTTTAAATGTTGAAGGAACTTCTTATGTGGCTTCTATTAACTATATTGGTTCAGCAGAGGTTAAGTTAACTGTTAATGGTGAAACTACTAACAGCTTAGCTGAAGGTGAAACATATAAGTTGAGTGATGGTACTTACATCGGTATTAAGGATATTATGTATTCTTCTAAAGATACAGGTATTAGTAAGGTGGAATTCAGCGTCGGTTCTGGTAAGTTAAAACTTACTGATGGTTCTGAAATTCAGATTAACGATGTTGCTGTTTCAGGAGTTAGTGCTACTTTAACTAATGGTACTGCGCCTTTAAGCACTGCAACTGCAACACTTGCAAGCATTGAGCTTACATGGGCTGCAGATGATGACTTATTTATTACTGAAGATACTGAAATTATAATGCCAGGATTTGAGGTTGTAAAATTGTCTTATGGTGGCGTAACATATCCTACTGAAGAAGTTATTGAGATAGCGCAAGGTTCAGACACTTATGCCGTTCTTAATGATTTTCCATTGAAAACTACTACTGCTGATATAGAATTCCTTTATGGAGTTGCAGGAGGACCTTTCTCTGGAATTGGTAAGGATGATACTAATAAGTTAGTTACAAGCAATACTACTACAATTACCTTCGATAAGGATACAGATGCATATTTCATCGTTTCTTATGCAGCTACAACAGAAGGAGAGTCTTATTTAATGAGGGCTACTAATTTTGTAGATGACAATACTGTTAATAAAACAACTATTCAATATTTGAATGATGGTGTTTGGACAGATAAGAAA
>JBDROH010000010.1:0-43118 GCA_043810285.1 archaeon | reverse complement strand
CTAAAAAATGGACGAAAGAAGACAAGAACTATCATAACGTAATCCCGAGTTAATTATGTTATGGGAGCTCATAGATATCTTGTCTTGGTTTTTTTAGTGTGAGCTAGTGAAGAAGGTTTGGGTTGCGGAGATACTGATTTTGCGGAAAGCTTTATAAAGAGAAAATCGCTATGTTTACTGTTCAGAAATGACCTTGGAAATCATTATTACAGTTCCAATTCACATTCATTCAGATAGTTCGAAGAAGTAGTAGCAAGGTATATTTCTGATTAATTAAATAAATTAAGGAGAAAAAATGGCAAAAATTAGTCCGACGTCGATAAAATATTCGATTATAGCTAGTTTCGTAGCGGATGGTCCGTTTCATAAGCCTGATGTTATTGGGGCCTTATTTGGACAAACAGAAGGTTTGCTTGGTTCTGATATGGAATTAAGAGAACTCCAGAAAGAAGGTAAAATTGGCCGTATTGAAGTTAATTTATCTACTGAAGATGGAAAAACAGTTGGGGAAATCACAATTCCTTCAGCTTTAGATAAAACAGAAACAACAATCATAGCAGCAGCTTTAGAAACTATTGATAAGATTGGTCCAACAGATGCTAAGATAACTATCCAAGACATTTCAGATGTTAGAGGCTCAAAGCGAGACTATATCATGGAAAGAGCTAAAGCATTGCTTGCGGGAATTAAGAACGATAGTATGGATTCAACAGAGATGGGAACCGAGCTCAGAGAATCAGCTAGAACTTCTAAAGTCACCGAATATGGTGAAGAAGGTTTAGCGGCAGGTCCAAATATCGAAGCAGAACCAGAGCTCATAGTAGTTGAAGGTCGAGCAGACGTCATCAACATGTTAAAACATGGGATTAAAAATGTTATTGGTATGCAAGGAACAAATTTTCCAAAAACCATCACAAAACTTGGAGAAGAAAAAGAATTGACTCTTTTTGTAGATGGAGATAGAGGTGGAAATCTAATCGCTCAAAATGTTTGCGATAACGCAAAAATAGTCT
Organism: archaeon; assembly: GCA_043810285.1. Lineage (GTDB taxonomy): Archaea > Nanobdellota > Nanobdellia > Pacearchaeales > GW2011-AR1 > JAGVXH01. Next base: position 42,105 of record JBDROH010000010.1, on the reverse strand, counting down.
ATATCGCACAAGCACCTGACGGAAAAGAAGTTGAAGAACTTGCAGGAAAGGAATTATTACAAGCACTCCGAAAGAAAGTTGTAGCAAAAGATTTTTTCAAAAAGTTTGATAAGAACAAACCACAAAAGTCTTATGAACAAAAATCCAAATTTGAAGAACCGATAGAAAATATTGAACGAAGAAGTTTAAACGACGAGGATATTTCAAAATTGCGAGAACTTGCTTCAGAAATTAAGGGCAGTAATGTTCTTGTTTTGAACGAGAATTTGGAGATTGTTAAAAATGTTCCAGCTTCTAGGCTAAATTCCATCGATACAAAAGACGCTTTTGTGTTAATGGTTTCTAACGCAATAGGACCTGTAATTTATGCTGCAGAAAGACTTCAATCAAAAGCAATTGCAGCTAAGACCTTCGGTAAAATTCCAGAAACCAATATTAAGTTAATTTCATTGTAACTAGTTTTCATTAGAAAACCTCCCCGATAAGGGGATTTTTATTTTTTAAAAGATTTCATAACTTTTATATACCTCTTTTTATTTTGTTAGAGATGATAAAAAAGGTGATTGAGATAGGAAAGCGTCCAAACCTAAAGTGGTCGATTATAATAATTGTGTTAGTCATTACCATTTGGGCTATATGGAAACTATTCTTTAGTTATCCTATTTGCGATAACTGGAATTGTTTTAATACCAATTTAGAAAGTTGTAATCGAGTAAAATTCATAGGAGAGAGTAATGGACTAGTTTTTGAATATATTATTCGAGGAAGTTCAGAAAACATTTGTAATGTAAACATCGAATTGCTACAAGGAGAATTAAGTAATCAAGATTCAATAAAATTAGAAAATCAAGAAATGATTTGTAGCCTACCTCTAGGAGTAGCGATAACTCCAGAAAGCAATATTGGAAATTGTCATGGATTACTTAAAGAAGGCTTACAGGACCTAATAATTAAAAAATTGTATACTTATTTAGTCCAGAATTTAGGAAGAATCAATTTAGAAGTTTTAGATATTCCTGAAGTGAATTAATAACTCCAAGTGGAAATATTTAAATCATACATTTTCCTTAACAACTGATGTCAACTATCAAATTTGGACCAGCAGGACTCGGTTCTGTCAAAGAAGCTATTTCCAATTTAAACAAATTCCATCACCTAGGATTAAGAGCATGCGAGATTGCATTTACCTATGGGGCTTATATCAAAAATAAAGACGATGCTCTAGCAATTGGAAAAGTCGCCAAGGAATTAGGAATCTATTTATCAATTCATGCACCATATTACATTAATCTGAATTCAAAAGAAACTGAAAAGATTGAAGCATCAAAAAAGAGAGTTCTAAAGTGTTGCGAGATTGCACATTATCTCGAAGCAAAAAGGGTCGTGTTTCATCCAGGTTTTTATTCGAATATGAAATCAGAAGACGCGACTGTAAATATTAAGAAAAGTATTATTGAAATGAAGGATATCCTCAAAAAAAATAAATGGCATGTGGAATTATGTCCAGAGATTATGGGAAAGGTAAACGTTTTTGGTTCTATCGACGAGATTACTGATTTAGTTAAAGATACTGGATGTGGGTTCTGTATAGACTTTGCACATGTCTTAGCGAGATATGGAGAACATAAATTCGAAGACATTAAAAAAGCATTTCCACAAAAAAAATGGCATGCTCATTTCTCTGGAATTGAATATAACGAGAAAGGCGAACGAAACCATAAATTAACTGAAACCAAAGAATGGAATAAATTATTAAATTTTTTGAACGGACTTGATAAGGATGTTGTTGTGATTTGTGAAAGTCCCGACCCTGTTGGAGATAGTGTTAAGGGTAAAGAAAGTTGGAAAACCCAAGACAACATCGAAGTAGTTTCGAAAATTGCTACCACTCCAATTATGTAGAAGTAAAAATAAAATCTCTGAGCTTTATATCTAATTTTTTGGCATGAGCCTTATCAAAAAGATATTCATCAAAAGAACCAAGATAACTATTTGCCACAGAAACCCTATGAATAACACCCTCATTAATTTCAGGAATATATGATGTTTTTCTCTTAGAATTCCAATAATTAACACCGATTTTACCATAAACAATATATCCCCGACTAAGTTCTTCATCAGTCCTTAAGATTTCAATATTGTCGATATTTTCAGCTAACTTCTCTAAAGGAATCCTCCCATAAGATCTAGAAACTATTGCAGAAATATTAACTCGTTTAGTAGCATCACCTAATGCCTTAACAGTTTCCACCCTATCCATAAAAGGAGCATCATACCCATATATCAAAATCCTTTCTTTTGCCATCTCAATAAGTTGAATTTGGAATTTGAAATAATCTTCTTGAGACTCTGAAGAACTAGTACCAAAAAAATTATGCATCTTTTTCAAAAATCCTGTTTGTTTAACCATTATTTTAATACAAATTATTGCTATATAAATTTAATTTATCTTATTTTCCTTCAACAAATCTTCTTTCCGTTGTTCTTCTTCCTCAAGCATCCTTCCCCTAAGATCTGAAATTCTCTCAAGAACCCGTTTCGCCTTTTCAGGATCATCTCGGGCAATATTTAAGATATAAAGAATTTTTCTCAAGATATCATCATAAGACTCTCCTTTATGCTCACGAAGTTTCTCCAAACGGAGTTTTGTTTCTTCGGTCAACTTTATTGTAGTTACCTTCAAATTGCCCTTTGTTTTCTTTACCATTATTTGTTACTCATTTTTACGATAAAATGTATACTCAAGTATACTATTTAAAGTTTTTCGTCTCTCCAGAATTACAACAACAATAAGGTTTAAATATCCTTTGTTAGTTTAAATTTTAACTAAATTTAAAATGAAAAATATGAAAAGAAATTTGCTTTTAGTTCCTTTTATTGCAGTTCTAACTTTGATGGTTATAGGATTTGCTTCTGCAAACCTTGCTACAAATATCAATACAGAATTTAACGGCGTTACACTGAGCTCAGGAGTTACAATGGCTGGCGATGTTCAGAGTGTTATTCCAGTACGAGTTACATTTGATGCAGATGATAATATGGAAGACGTAAAAGTTAAGATTTACATCGAAGGTCACCGAGACGATGTTTCTGCTTCTACAGATAGATTTGATATCGAAGGTGGTGTAACATACACTAAACTTTTGAAATTAAAACTACCTTCTGACGCTGAAGATTTATCTGAACTATACACTCTTTATGTTGAAGTTGTTTCCAAAAATGACCGAACAGAAGAAGAATATACTATCAGTATGCAAAGAGAATCTTATACTTTTGAAGTGTTATCTGTAGATTATTCCTCAAAGGTTTCCGCAGGAGATATTTTCCCTGTTTCTGTTGTTGTTAAAAACAACGGTTACAACCGAATGGACGATAACTATGTTATTGTTTCTATTCCAGCTTTGAGTATTTCAACTCGAGGCTACGTGGGAGACTTAATTCCTACAGAAGACTATGAAGAATATGATGATGAAGAAGACTCTGCTTACACAACAGTATACTTGACAATTCCAGATACTGCCAAAGCTGATGTTTATGAAATGAAAATTGATGTATACAATGATGACTCTGAAACAAGTGTTACAAGATTAATCAGCATCGATGATTCAGCTTCTATGGTTTTAGCTGCAGTTAAGAATAAGGACTTGAACGCAGGAGAAACAGTAACTTATGATTTAATTATTGTTAACTCTGCCGATGATGTAAAAGTTTTCAACTTGAATGCTGTTTCCGGAGATGTTTTAGATGTATCTGTTCCTTCAGTAATTACTGTGGGCCCTGATGCTAGCGAGACAGTTTCCGTTACAGTTAGTGCAGACAACAATGCTGCAGTTGGAACTTATACTTTCTCTGTAGATGTCAACGGTAAACCAACTGTTTTAAGTGCTAATGTTGTTGGAACAAACGTTTCAACTTCTGTTGTAGCCTTAACAGTAATCCTCGTGATTATCTTCGTTGTCCTCCTTGCAGTTTTAGTTGTTCTTCTTACACGAAAGGAAAAAATTACTGAAGAAGTAGAAACTAGCTACTACTAAATTTATTTTAATTTGCTTACTTTATTTTTTGTAAGCTTTTTGTTTTTTTCAAGAGAAGTACTAATCTCTTAAACTTTCAAACTAATTATCTTAGAAATATTTTCTTGCATACTCACACCATACAAATTTGTAGCTTCAGAAATCAATGTATCATTGTGAGTCACAATAGTATACTGGCCTGCCGTCATATACTTTTTAAGTAAAGCTGTTAGAAGTTCAGAATTATGCTTATCAAGAGCTGCGTCAATTTCATCAAAAACATAAAAGCAATAAGGCTTATATTCTTGAATTGCAAAAATTAATGCTAAGGCCACCAAAGTTTTTTCTCCTCCTGAAAGAGATGTAACATCAAAATATTTTCCTCGTGAGACTTTTATCAAGATATTTAACCCTCCCTCAAAAGGTTCAGTTTTATTCTCAAGTTCTAGAAAAACATCTCCTTTTCTAGAGAGTTGAGAAAAATTCCGAGTAAAATATTCATTAACCGCATCAAGAGTACTAATAAAAGATTTTTTCTTTTTCTTATCAATCTCCACTATGATTTTATAGATATTTTCTTTTTCTTTCTCAATAGTCTCAACTTTCTCCCTAATAAGTGTAACTTGTTCCTCAACCCTATCAAACACCTCTAAAGCCCTCATATTCACATTTCCTATTCGTGAAATACCAAACTGTGCTTTTTGCAACCGCTCTTTTATTTGATCTACAGAAGAAGAAATAATCTCAACCACTCCGAACTCTACAAATTCTGTCTTCAAAGAATCAAGCTGTGCATCAAGCTGTGCCTTCTGAATCTTATGATGATTGATCTTATCTTCGAGATTTCTCACAGTATGTTGCATCCCAATAATATCCGTCTCAATAACTTTCTGTTGATCCTGAAGCTCATTCCTTATCCCAAAAAACTTCTGAAATTTCTCATAGAGTTTTTGCTCTTCAAATTCTTTTTTCTCAACATATTTCTCTTTTTCTAAGATTAAAGTTACAATTTTTTTAAGTTCAACCTCAGACCCTTCTACATCCCTCATCAAAGCCTTCAACTCAGAGCCTATTCTATTAACATCTCGCTGTTTAACTGTGATTTCAGTATCCACATCGATATCTGATAAAGATAACTCTTGAAGCCTTAACCTTATATCATCATACTTCTCCTCGATATCTTTTAATTTTTCAAACTCTACTTTTATTTTATGAATTCTCTCATTAATAATAATAAGTTCTTTTTGTATTTCTTCCTGTGACTCAGCAATCCTCTTGATTTGATGCTTTTTCTCATCAGCATTTTTCAGCTTAATCTCATCAATATCTAATTCATTTAATTTCAACCTCAGAGCAGAAAGATTTTGCTTTAGCAGGTTTATTTTTTCATTATTCTTAACCTTTATTTTCAAGTTTTTTTCCATCTCTCCGCTTGCAGATTTAATTGTACAATCTGCCGTAGCAGATATCTTACTTTTATGTTCTTCTCCAACAATCTGTTTACATATAGGACAATTCTCTAATTTTATTATATCCTCCTTTAATTTTTCATCACACTTAATCTTATTCTCAAAAATTGCATTTTGTTTTTCTTTTTCTAAAATTACATTTTCTAAATTTGAAATCTGCTCAATTACCACTTCAAGTTTTTTCTTAGATTCAGATTTTAAATTTCCAACAGTCTCAACAGATTTAGCATATTTAATTTCATTAAAAAGAGAAGTTATATTCTGCTCAACTAATTGGATTTCCTTCCTTGATTCAATTAGAAACTTATTTTTTTCGGTCTGTTGACTCTCCAAAGTTGACAAATCAGATTTTACCATATAGAATCTCCTTCGTTGTTGCTCCAATACGTCAAATTTATCTTGAAGAATCAGTTGCTGTTCCTGTTGTTCTCTTATTTCTGGAGAAGTAGTTTTAATTTTAGAAATCTCTAACTGAAGATTTTTAATCTTTTCCTTATTAATCGTTATTTTTTCCTTTCCATGAATTACCCTATTTTCAAAGTTTTCTCTTCGAACTTCTAGACCTGCAAGCTCTACTCTGTAATCTGCAATTTCCCTATGAAGAACCTCTTGCTCATTACTTGTTAAAGACTGAATTTGCTTATTAATCACAACAATTTTATCTTGAAGTTTGTCTACACCAAGATTCTTTTCATAAATTTGATTTTTCAATTTTTCAATTTCTTTTACTTGATATTCAATAACCTTATTTATACTCAAAACATCTTTCTCTTTCTCTTTCATAGCCTGAGCAATTAAAGTCGCCTTGCATTTTTTTATTGTCTCTTCGAGCTTTTGATAAGACAGTGCTTCTTGCCTTTCTTTCTCAAGATTTTTCAAATAAGAACTTCTCTCCCTTAGAACTGCAGAAACCTCCTTCAATTTTTCTTCCGTCTTCTCCAATTCTCTCAAAGATTTACTCTTCCTAGTTTCATAAATAGATATACCGGCAACTTCTTCAATGATTTTTCTTCGCTCTTCCGCCGTAGCATTTACTAAAGACTGTATTTCCCCTTGAAGAACTATATTAAATCCGTTAGGATCTACTCCTGCCTGAGATAAAAGCTCTAACAGTTCTTGTCGAGTTTTTGTTTGATTATTTATTCTATAAACTGATTGACCATTTTTCCTAACAACTCTTTTCACAGTTACTTCATTCGAATCAATTGCAAAAGTTTTATCTGAATTATCAAATACTAACTCGACTGAAGCTTCAGTAGAACCTTTGTAAGTTTTATTCCCAGAAAATATAAGATTTGCAGCTTTTGCCGCCCTAATAGATTTTATAGAAAGCCGACCCAAAACAAAACATAGTGCGTCGGTAATATTTGATTTACCTGAACCATTTGGCCCAACGATAACATTAATTGCATCTTCGAAAAGTATTTCAGTTCTTCTTGCAAAAGATTTAAACCCGTGCATCACCATCTTTTTTATATAAGTCATAAAAATGTTAAGAAAAGAGGGTTTTTAAGAATTATTAGAATAGGCTTTGCTGACTTTTTGCCTTAATTAATCTTTTAACAGTATTCCAAGAAAACCGAATTATCTTTTTGTATTTTGGATCGTTAAAATTCTCCTTAATAAATTCTTTTGTTTTAGGATCTGAAGGATATCCCGAACCAAAATCTTTTTTGAATTCTTGTCTTAATTTACTCATTTCTTCTTCCCTTCTTTCTTTTGCAATTATAGAAGCTGCAGATACCACTGGATGATTTAAATCAGCTTTATGTTCACAAATAAGCGAAACTAATTCCACTTTTTCGATTAATTTTTGGACATCTTTCGACCAAGAAGAAATATTTACTGAAGGACAATCAACTATAACCTTAACAGGTTCATCTAAATTTTTTATCAACTTATTTATAATCATTGCAGTTTTTATCGCTTCTAAATAATTAAGATTATCTGACTCGTCTATCTCTATCGGTTCAGAAACTTCAATATGAAATTCATATTTCGAGATTATTTTTTCCTTAATTTCTCCTCGCTGTATTGGTGTAAGTAACTTAGAATCTTTCGCCCCTATATTTTTTATTATTGATTCTTCATCAGATTCGATTAAAACTCCGGCCAAAATCATTGGACCCAAAACTGGACCTCGTCCTGCATCGTCGATACCAATTAACTTAGTCATAAGATTTTTTAGAGATAGAAGTTTATAAGAGTTGTTAAGAATAAGTTTTTAAATAGAACTAACTAGGATAAACTAACTTTATGGGAACGTGGAATACAAACTTTATGACACTAATTGGATAGCTAGCTATTCGGGCTGTGAGAACAAAACAAAGAGTGATAGATATCCTCTCTACGACATTAATTTTTTACAGAGTATTGATTCTAAAATTTTCAGATATACAAACTATAATAGAATAATTAAATTAATTGGAATAAAACTATGAGTGAAACATTCTCCAAAGAAGATTATGAAACAAGTAAGTCTTGGGGAATTTTAACTTCTATAGACTTATTTAATTGTAATCCTGAAACCTTGAGAGATGCCGATAAAATCAAAAAGTATATTATTGAACTCTGTAATCTAATTGATATGAAAAGATTTGGAGAACCGGTTATTGTAAGATTCGGAGCCGACCCCTTAGTTCAAGGATACAGTGCAGTACAATTAATCGAAACTTCTTGTATCTCAGGCCACTTTGCTGAAGAGAGTGATTCAGTTTACATAGATATCTTTTCCTGTAAATTCTATGACCAAAATGACGCAATTGAATTCACCAAAAAATTCTTTGATGGAAAAATTGTTGAATCTAACATTGTTTTAAGAGGGAAAGGAATAGTCAAAAACTGATTTATTCTCTACAAAAAGATTTATAACGTGTTCTCAGCACATATTTCAATAGCGAGATGGAGCAGTCTGGTCAGCTCGCGAGGCCCATAACCTCGAGGTCGCGTGGTTCAAATCCCGCTCTCGCTATTGAATTTTAAGTAAAATTTCCCTATTTGACCATTCCCGATAATCTTTTATATTGTCATTTCTGATTACTTTTATGTGGGGATGCCGGAGTGGCCAAACGGGCTGGCTTTAAGCGCCAGTAGCTTTACGCTTACGGGGGTTCGAATCCTCCTCCCCACATGGATGAGAAGACCCGAAATTCAAATCCCCCCACATTTTACTATGTCAAAAAAAATCTCCAAAATTATGAGTATCCTTGAAAAACATTTTGGTCAAAACAGTCTAACAACTTTAAATCGCATGAAAGGAAAATCCGACGCGTTTAAGATTCTAATTGCCTGCTTGCTTTCATTACGAACCAGAGATGAAAATACCGAAAAAGTATGCAAAAAACTTTTTGCTGTTGCAAACACTCCAGAACAAATCTCAAAGTTACCTCTTCCAAAATTAGAGAAATTAATATTTTCATCAGGACACTATAAAAAGAAAGCAAGAATATTGAAACACATCTCCAAAACTTTAATCAAAAAATTTAATTCTAATGTTCCAAACGACAAAGAGAAACTGTTATCAATAAAAGGCATAGGCCCAAAAACCGCAAACATTGTATTAGCATTTGCTTACGGAAAAAGCGTTCTCCCAATTGATACTCACTGCCACCGAATTCCAAACCGTCTCGGATGGGTAAAAACAAAAACACCTGAGCAAACTGAAAAGGAATTAGAAAAAATTTTACCAAAAAAATATTGGAATAAATTTAACGGTATTTTCGTCTTATTTGGGAAAAAAATTTGTCAGCCCATTTCTCCTTGGTGTTCGAAATGTCCAATCGAGAAAGATTGTCCTAAAATAGGAGTTAATCGAAATAGATAATTATTTAATCTAGTTCTTACTACAAATTTTAACTAAGCTAATTTAAAAACAAAATCCATCAAAATGAAAAATAAGGGATTAAAAACTGTAGTTCAAAAAATTTTTAATACGGCAGATATAAAAATCGAAGGGAAAAGTCCTTGGGACATAAAAGTCTATGATAATAAGTTTTATAGGAAAGTTTTGGATCAAGGCTCCTTGGGATTAGGAGAGTCCTATATGGAAGGATTGTGGGATTGTAAAAAAATTGATGAATTAATCTTTAGAATTTTAAATAAGGGATTAACAAATAAGGTTAACCATAAAGGGATTTTATGGGCAATACTAAAATCTAAATTATTAAACCTCCAAAAAAAATCAAAAGCATTTGAAATTGGGAAAAAACATTATGATATTGGAAACGACCTCTATCAGTATATATTAGATAAGAGAATGGTTTACACTTGTGGCTATTGGAAAAAGGCTAAAAATCTCGATCAAGCCCAAGAAGATAAGTTAGAGTTAGTTTGTAAAAAAATTGGATTAAAAAAAGGGATGAAAGTTTTAGATATTGGTTGCGGTTGGGGAAGTTTCGCTAAATATGCTGCAGAAAAATACAATGTCAAAGTTATAGGCATCAGTGTTTCTAAAGAACAAGTAAAACTAGCAAAGGAATTATGTAAGGGACTCCAAGTCGAGATAAGATTACAAGATTATAGGGAGATAAATGAAAAATTTGATACCATCGTTTCGCTAGGAATGTTTGAACACGTCGGCTCAAAAAATTACAGGGAATATATGAAAAAAGTTTTTGAATGTTTAAAAGAAAATGGTATATTCTTGCTACATACTATTGGAAAAAACAAATCTGCAAGTTTAACAGATCCATGGATGGATAAGTATATTTTTCCTAACGGAATGCTTCCTTCAATAAAACAAATAGGAAATTCTATTGAAGGACTATTTGTTCTTGAAGATTGGCATAGTTTTGGAACAGACTATGATAAAACGCTAATAGCCTGGAATAATAATTTCAACAAAAATTGGAATAATCTTAAAAAAGATTATAATGAAACATTTAAGAGAATGTGGAATTATTATCTTCTAAGTTGTGCCGGAGGATTTAGGGCCAGAAAAAATCAGTTATGGCAAATTGTTTTATCTAAGAATGGAATTAAAAAAGGTTATAACTCCATACGTTAAACTAATTTTTCTTTATCAAGAACATTAATCCGTCTAAAAGCCTCTGGCCGGGATCAAACCGACGACCTTTTGATTTTTCGAATTTCTCCTTTGAAAACATAAAGGTTTTACAAACCTACTTTACGAATCAAACGCTCTATCAACTGAGCTACAGAGGCACAATTACAACTTAGAAATCTTTTCTTTTAAATTTTCCCTATATTCTTTTTGACAAGCTGAACAAACATAATACTTCTTAGAATCCTCTCCCTCACCAATTTTAACAATTATTCCATTCAGTTTATCGAGAAAAATTCTGTCAATCTCTTCAGGATATAACACACACTTTTGAAATATATATTCTCAAAAGAAGTAAATTTTATAAAAGCTTCTAATTAACCTAAACTATGGATGGATTTGACTTAACAAGATATCAAGAAGACGAAAAAGAAAAAGAAAAAATTCGTAAGATTATGGGGAAAGTTCTATCTGGAAGAAGTGGCTACGAAGCAATTATTGAAAAAAGAGAAGATATTAAACGATGTTCCGAGTGCAATTGGGCACTAGAAGGCGGAGAGAAATTTTGCCCAGAATGTGGAACCAAGTGTTAAGTAATTAACTTTAAAATCTATTCCTATCTCTATTTGTTATGAAACTAGCGATTATCCATAAAGAAAAATGTAAACCTGCAATTTGCGGACACGAATGTAAAAAATACTGTCCCGTTGAAAAAAAGGAAGCAGGCAGTTGTATAACAATTTCAGAAAAAGCAACAATTGATGAAACTACTTGTATAGGTTGCGCCATCTGTGTTAAGAGATGCCCATTTAATGCAATTGAAATAATTAATCTGCCTTCAGTAGATGAGAAAGATATAGTATACCGATACGGAGAAAACGGTTTTGCTTTATATGGATTACCGACACCAAAAGAAGGAAGTGTCCTTGGACTATTAGGTAGAAATGGTATTGGAAAATCTACGGCAGTAAAATTATTAGCAGGAACGGAAAAGATTAATCTCGGGAAAAAATCATCCAGCGAAGAAGACGTCAAGAAATTTTTTAAAGGAAACGAAATCCTAAGGTATTTTGAAAATTTAAGTTCTAAGAAAGTTTCGTATAAGCCCCAGAATTTATCACAATTAGCAGTCGACGTTAAAGTTATAGAACTGCTGAAAAAGAGGGGAAAGATTGCAGATATCCAAAGATTAGCCAAGAAGTTAAACGTAGAAAATGTTTTAGAAAATAAGATGGATAAACTATCTGGTGGAGAATTGCAGAAGATTGCAATCTTAGCAGCCTCGCTGGGCAATAGTGATATTTATTTCTTTGATGAACCCCTAGCATTTCTAGATATCAAAGAGAGATTGAGAGTCAGTGATTTCTTAAGAGAGATTTCAAAAAACAAGACCCTCATAGTTGTAGAACATGATTTATTGATTCTCGATTATCTGACCGATTACCTGAGCATTTTCTTTGGAGGACAGGGTGCATTCGGAACTGTATCCGGGGTTAAATCATCGAAAGGAGGAGTTAATGCTTATTTACACGGGTTTTTGAAAGAAGAGAATATAAGAATTAGAGACAAATCTTTGAATTTCAATTTTACAAAAAACCCTCCAATGTCTGGAACAAAAATTGCTGAATGGCCTGATTTCAACTTAAAATTTAGTTCTGGTTTTGGATTAAATGTCGATGCAGGAGAGATTCATCAAAACCACGTTATTGGTATACTTGGTAAAAATGGAACAGGAAAAACAAGTTTTGTTCGAGCTTTAGCAGGAGAACTAGAAACCAGCAATGGGAAATTAGACTTAAAGCTAGACATATCGTATAAATCTCAATATCTTTTTATAAAAAGTAACAAGAACATAAGAGACATAATGTTTAAAGAGAAAATTGGAAAGAAGTTAGCTTCAATATTTAATCTAGGAGTTTTGCAGACAAAAAACATTAATGAATTATCGGGCGGAGAGTTACAAAGATTTAGTATTGCAAGATGTTTAGCGAAGAATGCGGATATTTACCTAATCGACGAACCCTCCGCATATCTCGACGTTGAAGAACGAATTTCAGTTGCAAAGGCAATTAAAGATATAATGGTGGAAAAGGAAAAAACAGCTTTTGTCGTCGACCACGATTTACTTCTCATAAGTTATCTAGCCGATTCAATTATCAATTTTGATGGAGAATCTGGAATCAAAGGAAAAGCTTCAAAAATTAGAGGATTTGAAGAAGGAATTTCAGAATTGTTAAAATCATTAGATATCACCCTAAGAAAAGACAAGGAATCGGGACGACCTAGAATAAACAAAAAAGATTCTGTTTTAGATAGAGAACAAAAGATAGCAGGAAAATGGGCAGTGTTTTAAAAATAATAAATTTGTAATCTTACCGAATCCCAGTCCAAACATAATTCGGACAACTTCCAATCATATTGCTCCCAGCTTTATCAACCCTCAACAAATCACAATAATCCCGAGAATCAATTTTCACCGACGAATCAGACTTCAAATTACTAACAAAATAATATTCAGGATTCCCAAAGAAATCGTCTTGATACTCAACCGTCCAAGTCGAAACCGCCTTCCCATCTTACATCTTGGAAGTAAAGTTCATAGTTGCTTTGGTGATCTGCGGTATAAAAAGCAGCGCTCCAATAATCATTAGGTTGTCCAGGACTATCAATTGCAATACAATTTTGTAGTCTAACATGTTCGCTGCTATATACCATAAAAAGAGCAGACGGATTCTCATATCCTGGAGAGGTATATCCTCCATCATGTCTTGCCACCACTCTACGCCATATTACATTAGAACAGCTTTGAGTTACTACCTTATATCGATAAGCATTTACTCCGCCCGGCCCCCATACATGAGTATCCTCAACTAAAATATTTCTACAATGTACTCCATAATTCTCCTGAAAACTGTTGCCCATACCCAAGGAACCATAAAAAGCACAATTTGTTATTTTCCAATTCTCTCCATTAAAAGAATGCGCAGATAAAGACGTAAACTTTAAACCATCCAAATGTACATAATTTCGCCCATACCTATCTTCATTAGCATCAAGTTGTTGTCTTATTTCAACACCCCCCCTATTCTGAGCCTTTATAGTAGTATAAGAAACAGAATTTGAGGGTAAATAATCTTGAGTTATCCTATCTTCAGATTCATCATAAACTCCATCTAAGATTATTAATGTATCTCCTCCATTAGAATTACATAAACTTAGAGCTGCCTGAATATTATGTTTAGCTGTTTCAGGAGTCAAACCATCTCCATTATTATCTAGAGCATCATTATCGACATAATAAGTCGCCCCACTGACAGAACTAACTAAGAATATAAAAAACACAAAAACTAAAATAAATTTCTTATCCATCTTCTTCTAATAATTACATTCCAAATACTTTTATACTTTACCTATCTCCTCCTCCATAAATCTTTCAACATTTAACCAACAGCCTCAATTCCGACTAACCCATTTATTTCCACGAATATAAAATCTATGTAGCCTCTCAGTAGCCTTAGAAATCCCAACTCTCGTCGCCTCAACAATTTCAAACTTTTTTTCCTTCGCTGATTGCATCAATCTCAACTCGGACTTTCCATCCAACAAGTCAATACCATTATGCGCCTTCGTAATCCCTAAGGCAATAGTTAATTTACCAGGACCATTACAAAGATTCTTTTCTTCCACTCCACTACGATTTCTTTTCATTATATCAATTCCTTCTACAGGTTCCAAAGCACGGATAAGAACAGCCTCGCCAATCCCATTTTTATTCGTACTAACATTGAGACAATGATACATCCCATAAGTAAAATAAACATAAGATTTCCCAGGAACACCAAACATCAGAGCATTTCGATAAGTCTTACCATTAAAAGAATGAGAAGCGGGGTCGTCAAAAAGGTAAGCCTCAGTCTCGACAATCTTCGCGACAATTCTACCTTTAGAAGTTTCACGAACAATGAACTTTCCAAGGAGAGCTTTTGCAACTGTAACAGTATCTTTTCTAAAAAGAGATTTTGAGACAGGTTTCATTTTCAGAAAAGGAAGGGAAGTTTAATAAATCCTCTCAATATCTAATACTTATGAAAGAATTTATAGTAAAATTAATCGCAAAGGAAACTAATCTAAAACCCCGAGAAATAGAAAATTTAATTGAACTTCCTCCCTCAGACGAATTAGGAGACTACGCAATTCCGTGTTTCATTTTATCAAAAGAACTAAAAAAATCTCCAATGATTATCGCCGAAGAACTTGCTAAAAAATTAAGGAAAAATTTACCAAAAGAAATTTCTAATATTGATTTCAAAGGACCTTATGTAAACTTCTTTATCGATAAAAAAATCTTAGCTGAAAATGTTTTGGCGAAGGTAAAGAAGGAAGGATTCGGTAAACTAAACTTTGATAAAAAGAAAATCGGAATCGAATATCCTTCGCCGAACACAAATAAAGCACTCCACGTTGGACATCTAAGAAACATGGCAATCGGAGAATCGATATATAAAATTGCGGCCAATGCAGGAAACGAAGTCACACATTTGAACCTATTCAATGACCGAGGAATTCTAATCTCAAAATCAATGATAGGATATGAGAAATTTGCCGACGGAAAAACTCCGAAAAGCGAAAATATCAAAGGAGATAAATTTGTCGGAGACCTATATATAAAATTTAGTAAAGCGTCTGCCAAGGATGAAAAACTAGAAAAGTTAGCCCAGGAAAAATTAAAACTCTGGGAAAACGGAGATAAAAAAACACTCGCTCTTTGGAAACGATTAAACTCATGGACTTATTCTGGAATGCAAGAAACCCTTGATAAATTCGGCCTTTCTAAAATTTATAAAAACTATTATGAAAGTGAAATTTATAAAAAAGGTAAAAAAATTATTGAAGCAGGTCTAAAAGCAAAAGTATTCTATAAAAAAAAGGATGGAGCAGTTGCTATTGATTTAGAAAAAGAAAAATTGGGTGAAAAGATTCTCTTAAGATCCGACGGAACTTCTATTTATATTACTCAAGATTTATACTTAGCCGAGAAAAAAATTAAAGACTTTAATTTAGACAGTTCATATTACGTTGTAGGATGCGATCAAGAATACCACTTCAAAGTTTTATTTAGCATCTTAAATAAATTAGGATTAAAAAAGGATTGGAAACATTTGTCTTATGGGATGGTTAGTTTACCTACTGGAAAAATGAAATCCCGAGAAGGAACTGCCGTCTCTGCAGATGATTTAATTTATGAAACTCAAGAGATTGCAAAAAAAGGAATTATAGAAAGAAACCCAAAAAAATTAAATGAAAAAGAACTAGAAGAAAGAAGTTTAAAAATTGCTCTTTCAGCAATAAAATACAGTTTGCTAAAAGTTGACACTAACCGGGGAATCGTATTTAATCCCCAGGAAGCCTTAGCTTTCGAAGGAGACACAGGCCCGTACCTACTCTACTCCTACGCAAGAGCCTCAAGCATTATTCGAAAAGTTAAAGATAACAAACTAGTAAAAATTTTAGACCTAAAAGATACAGAGATTAAACTACTAAAAAAAATTAATTCATTTGAAGAAATTGTTACAAACGCTTACAAACATCTAGCACCAAATTTAATCGCTAATTATGCCTTCGAACTATCTCAGATATTCAATGAATTTTATCACGACTGTTCAGTTCTAGGAAGTATCGAAGAAGGATTCAGATTAAAATTGGTAGATGCATTCAAGATTACCTTAAAAAAAAGTTTGGATTTATTAGGAATTGATGTTTTAGAAGAGATGTAAAGAATCAATACCTCTCAACCTCATTATTCAAAACTTCAACTTTAACACCACCTTGCTCCAATAAACTCTGTGCCCCCGATTGATACCTCTTTTCACAAACAACCCGAGTAATCCCTGAATTAATAATCATTTTAGCACAAACCGGACACGGCTCCATTTTACAATAAAGTGTAGCTCCATCAATAGGTATACCCAACTTAGCTGCCTGACAAATAGCATTCTGTTCCGCATGCGTCGTCCGAATACAATGATTTCTCGTCACCCCATCGCTATGAACTGTCGCTTCGATTAAATGTCCAACATCATCGCAATGCGGCAAACCCTTAGGAGAACCCACATAACCTGTAACCAAAATCTGTTTATTTTTCGCAATCACACAACCAGCTCGCCCCCTATCACAAGTCGCTCTCCTAGCAACCGCCCGAGTAATCTCCATAAAATACTCATCCCACGTCGGACGCACATGCTTTTTCCCAACACCATTCCTAATTTTATTCAAAATAATCTCTACTTTCTTATGAATCTCTTCAATAGTCCAATCATTTTTAAAAGTATAATCTGCCATTTCGATACACCTCTTAAGATTTTGTTCAGAAAGATTATTAGATGACATCTCTCGTTGCTCTTGCCTAACAAATTCTTCAAAAGAAATTCTATCACTAACACTCTTCCGTTCAACTATCCGAACATACCTCGTCTCGATATCGGCATCAACAGCAAATAAAAAAAACATTTCTTTCTTCCTCAATGCTTCAACTTCACCAATACACCTAATACTCTCGATGACCGCATCGCCTCCAACTTTCTTCGCTCGAGAATACAATTGCTCGACAATATAACTCGGACCATGTTGTGCCCTCAAATCATTCGCAACTAAAACCATACTCTCCCTATTTAACTCAAGCCCTCTCCGCTTAATCTCTTCAACAAGAAAATCCCTAACAGAATAATGCTTAAACCCCTTCTTCAAAAGACACTCAACTATTGTTCCCTTTCCAGCCCCAAGAGTCCCAGTAATACCAATAATCATTAGTAAGAATCCCAAAATGAATTTATAAAAACTATTACAATCAATTATATATTATCTTTCCCCAGTACTTCCCCATGCACCATCACCCCTCACTGTCTCACTTAATTCTTCAACAACTTCAACATCTGCCGTCGCAATAGGAGCAATTATAACCTGCGCAACTTTATCACCCACCTTAATTTCAAAATCGTCATTTCCCGTATTCAAAACAATAACACCATACTCTCCACGATAAGTATATTCAATAACACCTCCAAGAATACATATCCCCTTCTTGTATGCCAACCCACTCTTTCCACGAATCGAAGCAAAATATCCTTCAGGTAACTCCATCGAAATCCCTGTTGAAACAAGTTGCCTTTTCCCTGCAGGAACAAGATAATCCTCCGTCGAGAACAAATCCATAGCAGCATCCCCATTATGTGCATACCTAGGAACAATCGCATTCTCTTTTAATTTTTTAACTTTAATATTTATCATAGTAAACCTCCATTCATATCCTCACACCAACCTCTTTAAAAAATTCACTAATACTTTCCGTCAGTTCATCAAGATATTTCTCGGAAACGTCCTTCTCATTTGAAAAACTATTATCAATCAAATTATCCCTAGATTTAAACCCTTGTAAAAAAAACTTCTTCGGCCTTTTCCCACAAACATCGTTCAACCATCGACCAATAGCTTTCATCTCAGAAACATTATGAAACTTCTCAACAACCGTCGTCCGAAACTCATAATTCTTAAGACCCGAAATCAACCCCATAGATTTCTCAATATTTCCAACATCTGCCTCAACACCAGCAACTTTAAAATAATTTTTCTTTGAAGCCTTGACATCCATCGCAACATAATCAACTAATCCTAAATCAATCATTTCCTTCAACTTCTCTGGAAAACTTCCATTAGTATCTACCTTCACCTTATATCCCAAATCCTTAATCTTCTTCACAAAGTCCAAATCCAAACTCATCAATGGCTCACCCCCAGAAATACAAATAGCATCAAGTTTTCCTCTTCTTTTTTTCAAAAATCTCAAAACCTCCTCTTCAGAAAAACCTTTTCCAAACTTTCGAACAACTAACTTAGGATTATGACAAAACCCACAAAGAAAATTACACCCATACAAAAAAATAGTACAAGCTACCTCTCCAGGATAATCTACCAAGGTCATCTTTTCTAATCCCGCAATTTTCATAATCTAATCCTTTCAAACATTGTCCTATCTTTAAACTCTTCAATCTTCCCTTCATTCCATTGAGAAGTCGGCCTCAAATAACCGCAAATTCTACTCCAAACTTCACACTTCGTCCGCCCCATAAATATCACCTCCAGAATTTATTTGAGAATTTAATAAGGGTTTTTCTAATCTTACAGAAACCGTATTACTTCTAATCTCTAAGGGCATAACGAGAGGAACGCTATCAACAGAAGACGCCTTCAAAATCTCACTCGCTTCAACATCCTCACCTATAAACTCATCAGAAACCGTAATTGGATTAGCCTCAGCCTCGGCAATTTCCTCGTCGCACTTAGGACAATATTCATGCTCTCCCACAAGATATCCATGAACAGGGCAAACAGAAAACGTCGGAGTAATCGTAAAGTAAGGCAAATGATAATTATAAGAAATTTTCTTCACCATCGTCTTAACCGCCTCCTTATTTAACTTCTCACCAATAAAAGTGTGAAAGACAGTACCTCCAGTATACTTGCATTGCAACTCGTCCTGCAAATCTAAAGCTTCAAAAACATCTTCGGTAAAATTCACAGGTAACTGCGATGAATTTGTATAATACGGCTTTGCTCCTTTCTGATAAGCTCCCTCATTTGCAACAATAATTCTCCCAAATCTCTTTTTATCCATTCTAGCAAAACGATAAGTCGTTCCTTCCCCAGGAGTCGCCTCCAAATTATAAATATTCCCGGTCTCTTTCTGATACTCTTCTAACCTAACCCTCATAAAATCCATAACTTTAATCGCAAACTCGTGACCTTTTTCCGTAGTAATATTTTCACCAGGCATAAAATTCATAATAGATTCATTCATCCCAAGTAATCCGATAGTCGCAAAATGATTCATCCAATACTCTCCAAATCGCTGATGTACTTGCCTCAAATAAAATTTCGAATACGGATAAAGTCCAACATCTGTAAATTTCTCAATTGTCTTCCTTTTTATTTCAAGACTCTCTTTAGCCAACTCCATTAACCTATCAAGCCTCGCTATAAAATCATCCTCTCCACTAGAAACATAACCTAACCTAGCCATATTAATTGTAACAACCCCAATACTCCCTGTCTGAGGATTCGCGCCAAACAAACCTCCTCCTCGTTTCCTCAACTCTTTTTGGTCCAACCTAAGACGACAACACATACTCCTAGCATCTTCTGGCTTCATATCGGAATTAACAAAATTCGAAAAATAAGGAATCCCGTACTTCGCGGTGATTTCCCAAATTAAATCATAATCAGAATTATTCCAATCAAAATCTTTCGTAATATTATAGGTAGGAATCGGAAAAGTAAAAACCCTTCCAGAAGCATCACCCTCTAACATACACTCTGCAAATGCCCGATTAATCATTTCCATCTCCACCTTAAATTCCTTATAAGTTTCTATCTGGGGCTGACCTCCAATAAGAACATGCTCATCTGCCATATAAGAAGGAACTTTCAAATCCATCGTAAGATTCGTAAATGGAGTGTTTCCAGTAATAAACACTTTCCCATTTCTCCTTGCAATCACAGTCTCATTATCCGTATTAGGACACCAAATAACACCCTTATAATTAATCTTCTTTACTTTTTGTATATACGTATCTTTATGTTTAATCAATCTCAAAACATAAATCAACTTTTTCCCAATTGTAGGATTTCTAGTAAGAACAGTAAATCCATACTCTGCATAAACTGAAATTTGCTGTAACACCTCCAGAATATTTTTATTTGTCGTCGCAATTTTACAACCTTCAAAACCATCTGCCTTGATATAAGTATCCAAAAATAATCTCGATTGCCTTTTACTCATCCCAACAAATCTCGTAGGTATGAAATTAACATTATTATCTGACCCCATCATTTTATGAATCTGTCTAGAAGACTCCGCATCTAACCTAATCATTTTAACAGAATCTCCCAAGGCAGGAGAAGAATCCATTTCACCAAAATTCAATTTAAACTTCTTCAATAAATTTATTATCTCTTTATATTTCTCAAGATTTTTTAATTTGGATTGATAAATTGTAATTCGCTTACAATGCCTATGAGTTTTATAATTCTCAATTGTCCCCTCACTAATTACCCATGGAAGAAGTTTTATTTCCTCATCACTTATCTTTGAATCTTCTTTAAGATTTATTCCAGAAATAGGAATTATAAAAGGAGACTTCATCTTTTCAACACTTTCAATTTCTTCTAAAATATAATTTCCATAAAACTTTTTTCTAACAACTCGATGTCCTGGAGAAATCAATTGGTCCTGAATTCTATTTTTCAGATTATACATTACACCATTATATTCTCTTGCAAAAAGTTTCTTAACCGGTTTGTCCTCAATCACCCCTTTTTTCAAATTAAAAGTTTTTATTATATCCCCCTTTTTCAAATCATCATAACCTGCCCAACCAGTGGGAGTTAATATTTCTGTATCTTCAGATATGCACTGGAAACCCACTCTCGTCGGAACAGCCATATTAAACAAAAATTCCTGCATCCCTTGCTTAACTTCCTTATAGCTTAGTTTATCATACCTCACAAACGGTGCAAGTAAACTATCAAAATTAGAAAACGCTTGAGCACCAGCAGTCTCACCTTGAAGAGTATAAAAAAAATTAACTATCTGACCCAACGCGGTTCGAAAATGTTTTGCAGGTCCAGCCTCAACTTTACCCTTAACTCCCTTAAATCCTACCGTCAACAAATCTTTCAAATCCCACCCAACGCAATAAGCTCCCAATGTCCCTAAATCATGAATATGTAAATCTCCAGCCTCATGAACTTTCCTAATTGCTTCAGGATAAACCCTCCTCATCCAATAGTTCGCAATAATTTTTGTCGCAATATAATTATTCAAACCCTGAAGAGAAAAACCCATATTAGAATTCTCTTTAATCATCCAATCGTCTAAACCAATATAATCCTCGACGGCTTCAATTGTATCAAACAAACCTTTAACATTCCTCAATTCATCATGACTCTTTCTATAAAGAATAAATGCTTTCGCAACCTTTGCATGTCCTTCTTCAATTAAAATCTTCTCAATCAAATCCTGAACTTCCTCAACATCTGGAATTACATGCTCTCCCTTAAATTCACCTAATTTCTCAACAACCAAATCCGCAAGCAACTTTGACTTCTCACGATCTTCTCCCCCTACAGCTCGTGCCGCCCTCCAGATAGCATCAGCAATCTTGTCTTCTTGAAATAGCACAACGCTCCCATCACGCTTACGAATTTTATTTATCATCTTTTAAACCCTCTTTATCTCCTACTCCACTCCACTTAACCATAGTTCCTCCTCTCCGAGCATCTTTAAATGTAAATCCTTCAGGATATCGTTCCTCTAATTTATCTAAGTTTTCTTGCAAAATTTCTTCTAATCTCCATCCAAAAAAATTACAAATCATCGCAGTATACCACATCATATCTCCAATGTTTTCCTTTATTCCTTCCTTGACGGAATCATTTTTATGTGCAAAAACCTTCTTGATACAACTCGCAATATCACCTGCCTCCCCAACAACCCCCAGCCCCCATGTCGCAATCTCTAAGTCTGGAATCTCAAATTTCTTAGAGGTCCTCTTACATGCTTCTTGATATCTATTTAGTTCCATTTTATTTCAATTTTTTTAATTCATCTTTAAACTCATCAATGTCTGCAAAATCACGGTATACCGATGCAAACCGGATATAAGCAATCTTATCAACACTTCTAAGTTTAGCCATGACTATCTCACCAATCCGTGAACTCCGAATATCTTTATCCTTCGCAATCCGATAAACTCGTGCCGCAACATCATCCACTATCCTCTCAATCTGTTCAGTCGTAAACGGTCTTTTCTCAAGATTTTTACTAATCCCTCCTAAAAGTTTATCACGATTAAACTTCTCCCGCCGACCATCCTTCTTAATAACATTCAAATCCGACTCAACCCGTTCATAAGTTGTGAATCGCTTACCACATTTCAGACACTCCCTTCTTCTTCGCGTAACCGAACCAGAATCCCGCTTATCAGTAACCTTCGTCTCGGGACTGTTACAATATAAACATATCATCGTGTTTTATATAAATACAAGATATTGTATCTCATACCTCTTCTTGCCACAATCTCTTGTGGACGCAAAGGAACAAAACTTGGAAGGCTATTTAAAGATTATTGTAATCAAAAACTATTTTCAAAAATACAAAATAAAAACTAAAAATGACAGTTACTTTTCTTAAGGAATCACTAAGATTTAAGAAGGGTATCATAGGCTAATTTTATATCTTCGAAAACAGCCTCAATACTTCGAGCCCCATTAGTTATCACAATATTTTTCTCTCCCATTAACTTTAATAAAATTTTTGGTAATCCTAAATAATTTTCACACACCTTATTCAAAAATTTCTCATCACGATCAAACTTTCTTCGAGTCTTGCCATCACGAAGATTTAATCTATCAAAAGCAATTTCCACAGGAACATCTAAAATAATAGTCAAATCTGGAACCCTATAGCCATTATTGGCCATCGCTATATCCTTAGAATTCACTCCTTGCGCACTCTGAAAAGCAAAGTTCGAATGCCAATACCTATCTGAAACAACATTAATTCCTTTTTCTAACATTGGAACAAAAATCTTATTATGAGCTCCCCGATTTCTAGCAAAGTATTTCACTGCACTTAAATTATTAGAATAAGGGTCGCCATCAGACCTCAACATCTCTCTTGCCTTCCGTCCATTCTCATCAAAATCATTAGGCTCCCCAGTAGTAAGAATAGGCACCGCCTTTCCAGAATTTCTGATATATGAATACATCAAATCGAGCTGGGTCCCCTTCCCGCAACCATTAATCCCCTCAAAAACAATAAATTTTCCAAATTTCATATTAACCTACTAACAGCATTTTCCGGACCAAAAGTACATCCTCCCTTTTTACAACCAGTTTTTTCAACTAAACAAGTAGCTCCTCGCAATTCTCCCATTTTTGGAACATACTTAGAATATTTTCTCAAAAGACCATCCAGCACTTGAACAATCTTTAATTTTTGTAGGAATCCCACAATTCCTCTCTCTTAATTTCATTTCCAAGTCTTCACGATTTCCTCTCTCTGCAACAATTACAATCTGTCCCTGTGGAAAATCATATTTAGCAACACTAGTCAAATCATCAACCCAACTTCTTGCTAATCTATCCTCTTCCTTAATAATTGGAGGAACAAAAAACCCATAAGGAGCCCTTGACCCAATTCCGTCAACTATATGATTATGGATAGTCCTATGACGATGATTCTGTGCCAAGCAAGCAAAACTCATTAGCAATTGAGTAGAATAAATGCCCTCTCCAAAATAGGTCTCAACACCTTTCCCAAATAACTTTACTCCAGTTCTAGACTTACCCCAAGCCCTTTAATTCGAAATTTCTTAACAATCTCTGAATCCAAAAATGGAACCATCCCCTCATTAAACACTCTCTGCTTAAACAAATTACCCTCAATGGCACCTTCAAAATTTTCGAACTCGCTAGCAATAACATTTAATTGTCTCAAAGATAGAGTATACCCCATCTTTGTTGGAGTAAAAACACTAGTCACATATCTAGCATTCTCCTGTGCTAACTTCTGCTCAGTTGTTTTCCCATCACTACCCTTTTTATAAAGAGAAGGAGAATTAGATTCGGGAAACTTTTTAGAAATTTCCACCCTAAAGATTTCTTGCCACTTATCGTACAAGATACCCTGCCTTTCCCCCATATCATTTCTCATAGTGGTATATCTAGCAGACTTCTCAGAGGTGGCATAAGGGGCTCGTTATTAAAAACCATAGCCATAGCCTTGGGCAATCCCTCAAAAGAGAAACTTAAATTAAAATGATCAAATACACTATGATGCCCAGTCTTAATCAACCGCCCTTCTACTAACTCAGAATTATATGGCTCACCTTTAACATCACTAAAATTTTTCTCAGAATAACAAACTCTTGCGAAATCCTGACAATACTTTAAAGCACATTCCCTATCACGAATATCACCAGTAGAACCAACTAATTGAACATCCATAATCTCAGAATCAACCTTCGATTAATAAATAATTATATACTCAATTACTTACTATTCAAACAACCAAAAATCTTGCAAGCATTACAAACCTCTCCCCTCGCAGGCTCACCACATTCTCGACACTTTTTAATCTCAGAAACATTCTCTTCCCGTAATTGTGGAATCAACTTCTGAAAATTTTTAACAATTTTCATCTTCTCCAAATCCGAAATCCCTTCCATCCATTTACGAGTTTCAACTCTATAAGTTCCAAAAGCACACGGGCACTTATCATACAAAATATCAAACTTCTTTTCTTTAGCATACTTCATAATCTCAGATTCAGGAACAAAAAACAAAGGCTTAATCCTTTGCACAAAACCCTCTACTTCACTACCTCCAGTCGCTGGAGAAGAATTAACCCCTAGCAAAATATTTCCCTTCAAAAAATTCATTAAAACGTTCTGCGCCTCGTCATCGAGATTATGCCCTGTCACCAATTTATCTGCCCCCATCTTCTTCGCCCACTTATTTAAAATCCATCGCTTTACAATCCCACAAACAGTACACCCTGTCAAATTTTTCTGCTCCTTCAAAACAGCCTTAATAAAACAAATCCCCTGCCCAAGTTCCTTTTTCAAATCAACAATTGTCAAAGGAATATTATTTTCCTCACAAAATTTCGTCATTTTTTCATTATGAATCTTCGACCATTCTCCCAAATACAAATCAATCATCAACCCTTCAACATCATAACCAATTTTCTTCAAGATATACAAAATACTCGTCGAATCCTTCCCACCAGATAAAGCAACAACAACCTTATCTCCCTTCCTAATCAACTTGTATTTCTTTATAGTCTCTCTAGCTTCTTTTTCAACATCCATAAAACCAATATAGCTAAAATGTTTATAAATAATTGCTATATATCCAATTCTTGTTCAATTAAAACAACCTCATGCTCCTCATAAATAACAAAGTCCTAAATCTCTATCCAACCCGAAAGAACAAAGATAAAACAAGTTTAGATAATAAATCTAGATAGACACCTTGGTTTATTATCCCCTTCTATAAGTAAGATTTAATAACACATATCTCTCAATTAATCAAGGGGTATTAAAGAGATGAAAGTGTTAATGTTTGGATGGGAATTTCCCCCATTTAACAGTGGAGGATTAGGAACAGCTTGTTTTGGACTTACTAAAGGACTAGCTAACCAAAATGTAGAAGTAATATTTGTTCTCCCTCGAAGAGTTGACCTCGATGTAGATTTTTTAAAAATTATATACGGAGATGATGAAAGTTCAATAAAGAAAAGTTACTTTGTGAATTCACTTTTACAGGCATACAGTACGAGTAAGGAATATGAAGAAAGATTATTTAATGAAAAAAAGGATACAATTTATGGTTCGAATCTTTTTGAAGAAGTGGAACGATACGGCGCCATCGGAGAAAAAATCGCATCCAGCGAAGAATTTGATATCATCCATGCACATGATTGGTTAACCTATAAAGCGGCAATATCGGCAAAAAAAGTTTCTGGAAAATATCTTGTAATTCACGTTCATGCTACAGAGTTTGATAGGGGGGGAGGGAATAACGTTAATCAATACGTATATGATATAGAAAAAAGAGGCATGGAAGAAGCAGACAAAATTATAGCAGTAAGCAATTTTACAAAACAAAAAATTATTAACAACTATGGAATTTCTCCAGACAAAATAACAGTCGTTCACAACGCAGTTGAATTTGAGAATTATGCAATTGAGCAGATGCACGAATTAAAAAAAAGCAAAAAGATTGTGTTATTTCTTGGAAGATTGACATTACAAAAGGGTCCAGATTATTTTGTAAATGCGGCAAAAAAAGTCCTAGAATTTTATCCTGACGTTGTCTTTGTCGTCGCTGGTTCAGGAGACATGGAACATGCAATAATAAGAAAAGTTGCCGATATGGGAATTTCAGACAAATTCATTTTTACAGGATTTTTACAAGGAAAAGATATTAAAGAAGCGTATCACATGGCAGATTTATATGTTATGCCCTCGGTATCAGAACCATTCGGGATTACTCCCTTAGAAGCACTTACTTGTGGAACACCCGTTTTAATTTCAAATCAATCAGGAGTTTCAGAAGTTTTAACCCATTGCCTGAAAACAGATTTTTGGGACGTTGATGAAATGGCAAATAAAATAGTTTCTGTCTTAAAATATGATGAATTAAAAAATTCATTAAGAGATAACGGCTTGCAAGAAGTTCAAAAATTTGACTGGAATGAACCTGCAGTCCGTTGCATAGATATTTATAATAAACTTTTGAAGGATAAAAAATAATGGTTTCTATTTGTCTTTATTTTCAAGTTCATCAACCATACAGAATTAAAAAATATTCAATTTTTGATATTGGTAAAAACATTGACTACTTTTCTGACGATTCTCAAAGCAACATAAACAATATTTACGTTTTAAAAAAAGTATCGGAAAAATGCTATTTGCCAGCAAACTCTTTATTACTTACCCTCTTAAACCGATATCCAGAGTTTAAAATAAGTTTTTCTTTTTCAGGAGTTTTTTTAGAGCAAATAGAAAAATATGCTCCTGAAGTTTTGAAATCATTTCAGGAATTAGTTAAAACGGGCAGAGTAGAAATTTTAGAAGAAACATACCATCATTCATTATCTTTTTTATATTCACGAGAAGAATTCAGAGAACAAATCAGATTACACAAAAAAATCGTTCAGAGACTTTTTGGACAAACTCCTAAAGTTTTTCGTAACACTGAATTAATTTATAACAATGACCTTGCAGCTGAAATTGAATCACTGGGTTACAAAGGAATTCTTGCAGAAGGAGCAGATTTTATCTTGGGATGGAAATCACCAAATTTTTTATATAGTCCTACAAACACAAAAAAAATAAAATTACTTTTGAAAAATTATCGTTTAAGCGACGATATAGCATTTCGTTTTTCCGAAAAAAGCTGGAAAGAATGGCCACTCACCGCACCCAAATATACCCAATGGATTAATGCAGTTAATGGAAATGGAGAAACTATAAATCTTTTTATGGACTATGAAACATTCGGGGAACACCAATGGGAAGAAACTGGAATTTTCAACTTTTTAGAGAATCTTCCAGAAGAGATACTTAAAAATCCAGATAATAATTTTAAAACACCATCGGAAGTAATAGACTCTTATCCCACAAGAGGAGAATGTGATATTCCGAATTTTATCTCTTGGGCAGATATTGAACGAGATTTAAGTGCTTGGGTAGGAAATGGAATGCAACACGCCGCCATCAACAAAGTTTATTCCCTTAGATTAAAGATTTTAAAAATAAACAATCCGCAAATTATAGATGATTGGAGAAAATTACAAACATCTGATCATTTCTATTATATGTGCACTAAATGGTTTTCTGACGGAGACGTTCACAAATATTTCAATCCGTACAACAGCCCATATGATGCCTTCATAAGTTTTATGAATGTTTTACACGACCTTGAATTAAAGATAACTAACATAGAACAATTATCAAAAGAGAATAACACTATTTTTGAAACTTCATGTAACAACATTTATAAATATAATTCATTAATTAACAGCAAAGAGAAGGGAGGTGATGAATGAAAAAACTAATTAACTTAGAGTATTATTTTTATGTCAATGATGGAGCAGTATTAAAAAATTTGAATGATATGTTGGAATGTATTAGAAATATTAATACTGAAACGTTCTCCCATCATGTTACCTTAGAGAAAAATGATTTTTCAAATTGGACAAGAGATATCTTAAAAGATCTGGTCCTTGCCAAACAATTATTGAAAGCAAAAACTAGGGAGGAAATGGTTAAGGTAATTGAACAAAGATTGATAAAAAAATCAAAATCCTTGGGAAACCAAAATAAAAAATTAAAAATCCTTCAGATAAAAAACGCAATTACTAATGGATAGTCCCAAAATATTTGGAGTTATTTCATTAAAAGGAGGGGTTGGGAAAACAACTGTTGTAGCAAATCTTGGAGCAGCACTATCACAAGAGTTTAAAAAAAAAGTTTTGTTAGTTGATGCAAACTTTTCAACACCCCACCTAGGATTACACGTCGGATTAATCAGCCCTGAACACAACCTGCATCCAGTTCTAAACAATGAATACTCTATTTATGAGGCAATTTATCAGCACGCATTAGGATTCCATATTATCCCCGGAAAACTCGCACCATCCCTGATTAGTCCACTTGTTTTGAAAGAAAAGTTGGAACCCCTTAGAGAAATTTACGATATCATTCTAATTGATTCATCTCCGTCGTTAAATAATGAAATGCTCGCGACAATGAACGCATCAGATGAAATATTAGTTGTAAGCTCTCCAGATTATCCAACATTAAGCTCAACATTGCATGCAGTAAACATAGCAAAAAAACAAGGGACTTCAATCAGAGGAATTATTATTAATAAGATTCATAATAAACGATTTGAATTATGCGCAAAAGATATTGCTGAAGCATCGGAGATTAAGGTAATAGGAAACTTACCAGACAACATAAAAGTTTTAATGGCACTATCAAAAATGATTCCTGTTGTAAGTTATGCACCTCGACAGGATATTTCACATAAGTACAAAACTATCGCCGCATCACTTATCGGAGAATCATATAAACCCTCTATCTTCTCAAGAAGGAAAAAGTAATATGAATACAAAAAAAATCAAGGCACATATTACATATCTAACTAAAGTACTAAATAAATCTCTAGCCTAACTCTACTTCGATGACCCGACATATAATACTCAGCAACGGGAATATGCTTGTTTGCCTAGATAAAGATGCTCGTATAAGGGACTTCTATTATCCACATGTAGGACAAGAAAATCACGTTTCGGGAAATGTTCATCGTATGGGGGTTTGGATCGATGGTTCTTTCAGTTGGATTTCTGCAGAAGATTGGGAACTATCTATTAAATATAAAAAAGATACATTAGTCAGCAACATAATTGCACATAATGATAAGTTAAAGATAAAATTAACTATCAATGAAGCGGTACATCCTGAGAAAAATATTTTTTTACGGAAAGTCCAAATTGAAAGTGAAAGTGAAAAAAAGCGAGAAGTAAGAATTTTTTTCGGACAACATTTTAATATTTCCGAAACAAACATCGGAGATACAGTCTATTATAATCCTATTTTAGAATCAATAGTACACTATAAAGGTAAAAGATACTTTTTAATCGGAGGAAAATGTTGTGATAAATCATTTGTAGATTATGCTACAGGGATCGCAGGAGTTAGACATATGCTCGGAACTTTTGTAGATGCAGAAGACGGAAAGCTAAGTAAGAATTCAATTGAACACGGCTCCGTAGATTCTACAATCGGTTTTAGTGTTATTTTAAAAAAAAATGAAGTTAAACAAATTGACTATTGGATTGCAGTAGGGAAAAAATACAAAGAAATATGTCAACTACAAAAATTTATATTTAACAAGACAACAGACAAACTAATAA
The DNA here is from genome assembly GCA_043810285.1 of archaeon. Lineage (GTDB taxonomy): Archaea > Nanobdellota > Nanobdellia > Pacearchaeales > GW2011-AR1 > JAGVXH01. Next base: position 12,078 of record JBDROH010000010.1, on the reverse strand, counting down.
AAGAAACCGAAAAACACGGAATTAATTGGCTAAATAGAAAAGAAACCAACTTTTTTAAATTAGACAAAAAAATTCAGGAATTGTTTAGACGATCTCTATTAATCATTAAAGCACAAACTGATAGGTGTGGAGCTATCATCGCTGGAAACGATACACACACATTTCATCAAAAAAGAGATACCTATAGTTATATGTGGCCAAGAGATGGTGCATTAATATCTAGGTCATTGGACAAGGTAGGACATTATGGAACAACAAATAAATTCTTTAATTTTTGTGCGAAAATCATCAGTGATGAAGGATATCTTTTTCATAAATACCGACCCGATGGCTCACTCGGAAGCTCGTGGCATTCCTGGTTAAGACATAATAAACTGCAAATACCTATTCAAGAAGATGAAACAGCATTAGTAATCGACGCCCTATGGAAGCATTACTCTCAACACAAAGACGAAAAAATGATAAAAAGCATATACAAATTATTCATAAAAAAGGCAGGAGATTTTCTTTATAGCTTTAGGGATGAAAAAACCGGTCTCCCAAAAGAAAGTTATGATCTTTGGGAAGAAAAAATCGGAGTACACACATTCACTTGTGCGACAGTATATGCAGGTCTTGAGGCCGCAAGTAATTTTGCTAAAATATTTGGAAGCAAATCGGATGTGAAAAAATACCAAATCGCGGCACAAGAAGTTAAAAAAGCAATAATCAAATATCTATACGACAAAAAAGAAGGAGTTTTTATCAAAAGAATTTTTTATGATGCCGAAGGAAAAATTAAAAAAGATTTGACAATTGATACTAGTACCTTCTATGGAATTTTTGAATATAAAATAACAGATATTGATGACCCCAAATTAATTAGAACGACAGAAAAAGCAATAGAAAGATTATCTAATAAATCGCCCTGTGGAGGACTTGCACGTTATGAAAATGATTATTACTATAGGATAAGTGATAACTCTCCTGAAAATCCATGGTTCATACCGACGATGTGGTTTGCAGAATATAATATAGCTAAAGCCACAACCATTGAAGAATTAAAATTTGCAGAATCTCTTTTAATATGGGTAACTGAAAAGGCGTTACCCTCAGGAGTACTATCTGAACAGTTAAACCCTTATAACAACGAACCACTTTCAGTTGCACCATTAACTTGGAGTCATGCAGGATTTATAATTGCAGTAGACAAATATCTAGATAAGTTTGAAGAACTAACCAAATAAAATTATACAAGACATACAAAACAGCGACGAAATAATTTCAATCTGACAAAACCATTATAACCTAATTCTGTAGAATATAATAATAGTTATTGGTAATTTCTTTAACTTCCCTTCCAAATCCTATAAAATTAAAAACAAGGAAAACATTTATAAAGAATTATTATCTCAACAAAATATGATAAGTAAAAAAAAGGACCATTGTAAAAAAATTCTAAAAAAATGTAAAGAAAGTTATTGGGCGATTTCTACAATTGCTTTAGCAATTTTATTAACAATTATTCTCGTCAATGGAACTACTTGCGGCTCTGCAATTGGAACAACAGAAGTAGGTCAAAAAGTATTGGAATTCGCAAACAATCAAGGTGCAAATGCAGAACTGATAAATGCAACAGATGAAGGAGAGTTATATCAAGTAATTCTATCTATTCAAGGACAAGAAGTTCCAGTATATGTTACAAAAGATGGAGAAAATTTAATTCCGAGTTTAATTCCACTAACAATAAATACAGTTCAAGATACGCCACGACAAACCACACCAGCTTCGACAGAAATCCCAAAATCTGATAAACCAATAGTTGAATTATTTATTATGACTCACTGCCCTTACGGAACTCAAGCAGAAAAGGGATTTATCCCAGTTCTAGAATCTTTTGATAAAGCAGATGCAAAAATAAGATTTGTTCACTACTTCATGCACCAACCAGAAGAAACAGAAACACCAATACAAGTTTGTATCCGAGAGGAACAATCAGACAAATTCCTGCCATACTTAAGAGAATTCCTAAAAGAAGGAAACTCAGAAAGTGCATTAACCATTGCAAAAATTGATGTAATTAAGATGAACGAATGTGTATCTTCAGGAAAATGGGAAGAATATTATAATGTAGACAAGGCTCTTAGCGAATCTTATGGAGTTCAAGGTTCTCCAACACTGGTTGTCAACGGAGTAATCACTCAAAGCGGAAGAGACTCTGCAAGTTACTTATCAATAATTTGTTCAGCATTTAATAATGCTCCAGAAGAATGTGGAACTTTAACACTTTCAAGCACAGCACCTGCACCAATGTGGGGATGGGATGCAAGTGGAGCAAGTACAAGTGCTCAATGCTAAATATTTTTAAAAAAATTAATTAATTGGTTTATCCAAATAAGCAATCTCATCACTATCAAAATTCAATTCATTCCTAATTGCTTGATTTGCTAAAATAATTTTTAACAACATAAAATCCTTCATCGCAGTCTTAGTTGAGATATGACAACGTTTCGCATACTTCTGACAAATAGTCTTCTTCTTAGCAGCCCTTTGATTCTGTAACCATATTTTCAAAATTCTCGTCGGCTTCCGATAATTCGTCCACCCTGTCCGATTATATTTCTTAGCAGTTGCAACTCCCGCACCAAGCAAAAAATACTCATACACCATAAACCTCCAATGCCTCTGCCTCATAATCCTCCCACGAAAAACATCTGCTAAAGACAAAGCGTCCAAGGCTCTCGCCAACTCAACACCCTTATACTCTACCGGAATATTCTCCTCGACCCACAAAAAAACATCATCAATAGGCATATTCACCTCATCATAAACTTTAAGCATCTCACTATTAATCTCCGCATTCTTGAATACATATTGCAATGCCGAAAAAATCGACTGCTCCTTATTTCGCTCCCCAACCTCGTGCAAAAGCTCAGAAGAATCCATCTTTGACAAAAGTTGCAAGTCATTCAATGCCGCTCGGATATCTCCCCGTGCCTTAATTGCAATCGAAGTCAAAACCTCCGAAGACACAACACAATTTTCTTTTTCACAAACCTCATTCAAAATCTTAAAAACAATTTTATAATCAACCTCCTTCAACTGAACAAGTTCTGCCTTCTGCCGAAGCAAATTAAACTTTCTATTCCAAATATCATTAGCTGTAATAATTACTGGAAACGCTGACTTTTCCAAAATTACCACTAGTTCTCCTAATCCTCCGCGGTCCTTAATTGCCGCAATTCCATCAACCTCATCAACCAAAATTATTTTGTTCTTTTTAAACAAACTTCTCTGCCTCGACGCTGGACCAACAATCTCAGCAATTTTTGCCTTATTCCTAAAATCAGAAGCGTTCAACTCCAAAATTTCTGCATCCATCTCAAATGCAACCGCATAAGCAAGACTTGTCTTTCCAACTCCTGGAGGACCATGCAATGCAATTGCCTTAACTTTTGGAAAACTTCTCAAAAACACCTTAACCTTATCTACTGCAAGTTCCTGCCCACGCACATCCGCAAAACACCTTGCCCGATATTTCTCACACCAAGGAACATTATCAATATTCATCATTTTCCAGAATCCTCTCCAAATTTCTTATTTAACCGACCATAATCATCATCAAATCTCTCAATATCATCCTCTTCCAAATATTCTCCATTTTGAATTTCAATAATCTTGAGGGGAATTTTTCCAGGATTTTCTAATCGGTGAATAGAATTTTTTGTAATATACGTCGACTCATTTATATGAATTATTTTTTCACCATCTCCATTCGTCACCTTTGCTGTCCCAGAAAGAACAACCCAATGTTCTGAACGATGAAAATGTTTTTGTAGGGACAATCTATGTCCTGGATTAACTTCAATAATTTTTATTTTATAGTTTGGTCCTTCCTCTAAAATAACATAATTTCCCCAATTTCTTTCAACCTTACTTAATCTAGATTTTTTAATCAAGTCGGAAGACGACTGAATTTTATCACCTAATCCATCTATAATTTTAATATTTAATCTCTTACAAATTTCCGCCTCGGGTATTTCGTCACAGGTTCTATCTCCTCCTTTTGCAAATATATCTGGCATTACTTCTTCAAGAGATTTACAAACTGATAAGTCATTATCTATACTCAAGAAAATTTCGTCGACAAATTTCAATTCTTTAATAATTCTAAGTCTTTCTATTTCGGACATAAACGACTTTTCTTTTTTTAGTCTTGCTTGAAAATCATTATTAACAATAACAATTAACCTGTCCCCTAGTTGCTTAGCCAATTTTAAATATTCTATATGTCCTTCATGAATCGGATCAAAATACCCACTAGCAACCACAACAATTTCTTTTTTATCTTCCATCCTTACTCTAATTCTCCAAAACCTTTATTTAATTCTTCAAGCTTAGAAGCCATATCATCAAAATCAAACTCACGACCAACCCCAATATAAAAATTTGTAGAAACCATATAATCTTTTCTCCACTCTAAATCATCCTTTGGATTAGAAACATTATGGATCCTATCCGCAAGTTTAATCAATGCAACCCGTTTATCAATTTTAGCATACTCCCAAACCTTTAAACGAGTCCCCACCTTATCCCCCTCAATTTTAGTAACCCCATCTACTAAATAAGCTACACTTTTACCAAATCTATTTTTAATTTCTTCAAACGAAACGCAAGTATCTTCAACAACATCATGCAAAAGACAAGCATAAATAGTTTTATCATCAGCACCATAACTTTGTGCAATATTTGCAACAGCAACGGGATGAGTTATGTATGATTCTCCAGTTTCTCTTTTCTGATTTCCATGTGCTTCTTTTGCAAATTCATAAACCTCAAAAAGCCGTTCAAAATTCACCATAACTACTCAGCCCCCTTTTCAACTCCATTAACTCCGCCAATACCTGCTAAAATAAATCCTGCAAGCAAAGCCTCAAGCTGGATAAACTCATCCGCCCCTTCGACCAATCTAAACTCAGCCTCACCAGTCTTTTCAGTCAGCTTAACTTTTAATAAATTATCAATTGGTAAATTCCAAATCTCCTTCTGAATCGCTTTAATAACATCCTGCCCAGAAATAGATTCTCTCAACATAATATCTAAAAGCTTCTCTCTTGAATTAACAAAATCCCCGCTTAATGCATAATCCAAAACAATCTTAATATCCGACGGCTTCGCCTTCGAAACAATGGTGTTAACCAAATCAGGAGTAATATTCGGAGAAATCGATGCTGTAGCTTGTAACAAATTAATCACACGACGACAATCACCTTCACTCGATTCATATAAAGCATCAAACGCATCCGCACTAATCGACAACCCCTCACTCTCCGCAATCAAATCAATCCGCTTCTTAATATCCTTCTTCTCCAAAAGTTGAAACCTAAATACCACCGTTCTAGATTGAATCGGATCAAGAATCTTCGAAGAATAATTACAAGACATAATAAACCTACAAGTGCTAGTAAAATTTTCCATGGTCCTCCTCAGAGCCTGCTGAGCCTCTCTAGTCAAAGCATCTGCCTCATCTAAAAAGATAACTTTAAACGGCACATCTCCAATAGCCCTTGTCCTAGCAAAATCCTTAACCTTCTGACGCACAACATCAATCCCCCTCTCATCTGAAGCATTCAACTCTAAATAATTCTCTCTCCAGGATTCGCCAAACAAACTCTTAACAACAATCAAAGCCAAAGTCGACTTCCCAGTTCCCGCAGGTCCTGCAAAAAGCAAATGAGGAATATTCATAGAATTCGTCAAAGATTTAACCCTCCGAATAATCTCCTCCTGACCCACCATACTATCAAACTTCTTTGGACGATACTTCTCAGTCCACACCTCCGAATTATAATGCTCACTCATTATCAAAAACATTAACCTCACTTTATAAGGATTATTGTAATCAAATAGAATACGGTCCTACCTATTTCTCTTAAGCTTTCTCTTTCGCTTTTCTTTCTTAAGTCTTTTACGTTGCCACTTCCAACGCATCTGACCTTTCTTTTTCCAACGTCTTGAGCTTCTTTTCATATTACTTTATCAATGAACCGAAAGAATTACTTCTTACCTTTCATTAAAGTTAACTTGAATTTTGCTTTATAAAGTTTCCGTAGAAGTTTAACAACGAATGGTGGAATAGCCCCTCCAGGATTCGCTCTGAGCATTTGAGGGGAAGTAGGTGTTAGGTCGAGGGTAGTAGGGTCTTTGATAAATTCGAGGTTTAATTTCTTTTTAATCTTTCCGCCTTCCGAACCCTTTTTAGGCATTTTTTACTCCTGCAATTCTTGCATTAACACCCTTAATAAATGCGTTTAGCTTGCTTCCAAACTCACTTAATTTTTCATCTAATCTTATAAAATCAGTTTGAGAAATATAACCTAAGTCTTTTGCGATTAATAGGATGTTTTCACATTCTTTTAAGCTACCCATAAAATTATACAAAAAGCTACAAAAATCTCGGTCAGTCTTACGACCGCATCCTTCGGCTATATTATTGCTAATACTTACAGATGCTCTCCTTAATGTTTCTTCATTTCTTCGGCAACTTTTTCTTCAATAATTATTATTTCACTAACGCCTTTTACATGTTTATAATTAATTATTACTCCCTTTATCTTAACTCTATATTTTTTATCTATCTTAACTTTCAGGCTTTCAATTCTATTTTCTCCTAAAATAATATCATTTACTTTTCCAAAATAATGTCCGCTCTCTGAATAAACTTTCTTATTCATTAAACCCAAAATACTATTTGAAGGATGTTTTTTATTTTTAGATAAAAATTCAATAATTTTTCCACAAACTAAAACAACCTTTTTCCTTAGTACAATTAACAAAACAATAAAAAAGATTATTATAATAGGTATTAATATTAATCCCCTATTATAAGAAGATAAATTATCGATAACCCTTCCAGTTATATTTGTTTTGAAGATTATTGTTAAAAGTGCAACAATCAATAAAGCAACAAAACCAAAAACAAGATGTTTTCTTTTATATTTTCCCCTTCTTCTTTCTATTTTACCAAACACGGTTGAAATCCTCTTAAATTTGATTAATAAATACAAAGTAAGCAAGACAGCAAACAGGACAATAATCCCGATAACCACAAATACAAATATGTTGGTTTTCTGGAGGGAAGATATAGATTCTTCTATAGGTATTTTCCCCCCTTTGATTGTAAGTTTTTGCTCAGCAAAGGCTCTTTGCAAGTTACCATAAAGAATATCTACTCTTAAAATATAATTCCCGTCTTTTAATTTCATTTCGCTCATCTCTTTTTCATAGCTTAAATTTCCTTGAACCGCTCTTGTTTCTATCTGGCTCCAAATCTCATTATTATTGCTGTCAATAATAGAATATTTTATATGAACATCGATTTTTTCAATGCCTTTTGTTTCAGTTAATTCAACACTAAACTTTAAGGTCTCATTTTGAGTTAATCCTATTTCTTTAAATTTTAAGATAATATCAAATAATGATTCTGAGCATTGCATTTCTTCTATCGGTTTACTTTCATTTCCAGTACATGTTCCAATGTTTTTACACTCTCTTTTTTGTTTCCCATCCGAACAAACACTCCACGGAATACAATCCCAATTATATGCACACGTTTCTATTATTGTTGTACCCCCTCCGCCTCCTGATGGCTGCTCAACAGGAGGAACAACCACTTGCGCCGTAAACTCAAAAGAATCCACAACACTCGCAATCGCTCCAGTAGAACTATTAGCATAAAAAACCACTTCATACGTTCCAACGACAGAAGGACTCGGAACATAATCAACAGTCCCCCCATTAATAAGATTCAAAATTTGCACCTGAGCATTCGGAGACGTTATCTTCGCCCACACAGACTCATAATTCAAAGCAGAAATAGACAACCCTATCGTCGAGCCCACAACGGCAGATGTCGGATAAATTGTATAAGAAGTTATACTCACTGTCCTATAATAACCCACATTATCAAAAAAACCAACATTCACCGTATACAAATCATTCTCGGCATTCCGCGTCGTCCCCCTCGCCTCTGATAAAATAGTTGAGTTATAGTTTATTGAAGAAGGAGTCGCCGTAGCCATACCCGTCCCAAACATACTAACTGAATAATTCGAAGAATTTGCCGTCAACGCAAAAACACCCTGAACACAAAACAAACAAAACCAACAAAACCAAAACAACTTTTTTTTAATCATCTTATACTCCCTGCAGAATTAATCACCATATCACAACCATCTCCTTTGTAAATCTCCCAACTCCCAGCACTCATAGTCATATTTGCGTTCCAAATCAACGTCCCCGAACCAATCATACTAATATTTGCAGGAACAGAAAAATCAGTTGCCCAAACACAATCATCAGAACAATCAATAGCCCAATTTCCAGACTCCGGAGCCGTACAAGTATCAGGAGAAGCATTAACAACATAACTTTGAGTTACTGAAAAATTATAATTATTAGCAGTCCCATTCCCCCAACTATTCCAAGTATACTCATAAGTCCCTGCGCTTGAAAATGTATAAGAAGCATTATAAACATTCATTGTTAAATTTGTTGCAGTAATGTTATTACCGTCAATCTCTAATTGAACAGTTCCATTTGTTGAAATCACAGTTACATTGAAATTAGCTTTTCCACCTCCAACTAAAGTTCCATTGTCATCCCAGTAATCCGAAAATTGTGGATATTCCAAATCAGGAGGGTTATTTACAGTTAAAACATCTGAGAAACTAATAGCACCGATTCCACTTAAAGCTAGGGTGTTATAAGTTAATTCTCCTCCTCCCCCAGTACATCCTTGAACTGTCCATATTACTGTGTCTACTGTATTTTTAGTCCATCCACTACTAGGACAGCTTACAGTATAAGTTGGTGTGCATACGCAATCTCCTGGCAATCCATCTCCCACATCACAATCAGTAAGATAAACAGGTCTTCCATCTCCACAAACATTTGTTATTTGAGTCGCTCCCCCGACCTGAACTGTAAATTCGCCAATCCATTCAGCAGCAAGCGCTTTGTAAGATGCGGTTATTGTAGTTGGCTCTCCTACGGCTATAGTATTATCTGCATCATCTGTAGAAAAACTTTGGTCTGATAAGGAAGCTGCGTCGTGTATAAAATCATAAACTATGTCTCCTCCAACAGATTTCAAATCAAAAATAGACTGGCTTTCAGAATGATTTAATTCAATATAATAAATACCTTGCAAAACATTCTCAATCCTTCCTATAACAACATCAGAATCTTTTTCATAAACTTCAATTGTTGAAGGTTCAGTATTATGGACATAAATATCTATTACATTTTTATTAGTTAAATTTGTTTCAAAATATGCTCGAACATATTGGTTTTCTGGAATTGTGTAAGTTATGTTATCTATTGCTTCAACTTCTTCATAAATATTTGAAATAAAGTTCTTATTTGAATCCAAATGTTCTGCGTCTATTATGATTATTTCTAATTCATAAGTCTGGTTTGATAAATGAGGAACATTCCATTCAATATAATCAATTAAACCATTATTGTTTTTATCATATTTTTCAACTTCAATTTCTTGTTTATCTTGCTTAGTCAAATGATATAAATGGATTTTTTCTGCAAGAGCCTCTTTTGAAAGTTCAGTATAACCCAATACATTTTCATAATTTAATTCATCCGGAGCAGAGATTGTTATTATTTTTCCTTTTTCAGTTTCTTGTTCAGAAATTTGGAGTCCGGGAAGTTGTGATTTTACTTGGTTAAAATCAATATTGCTTATTATTATAACTCCTATTATAAAGAATACAGATAAACTTAATACTATACTCTTTTTGTTTATTAATTCCAATTTCATTTTAGCTTGCGATTATTATTCCACTCCCATTATAATACATTTTAGCTGAACAATCTGCTGTAAAACAAAAAGTATCTGTTGTGGTAATATTTCCAGTTGCATTAATATCTCCTGTAACATCTAAGCTTCCAGTAATTGTAATCCATCCATCTACAATATTATCTATTATCTCTCCTAATGAAAATGTTATTTTTTGTGTTAAAGTTAAATTTCCTGCCTGAAGATTATATGGAGAAATATTAACATCCTGATTTGCATTTGTTCCTGATTTATTTAAGTATCCTAAAGAATCTATGTTGGCAGTTGTATTGACCGCATTAATTTGATTATCTGTGTAAGTGTTTGCAGGAGCTGTTTGATTATAATTCCATTCAATTCCTGAATAAAGTGTGTCAGCTAAACTTTGATTCCAAGAATTATTAGCCATGTTCGCATCATAAGTTGCATTGTAAGTTGAAAGCCAAGATGCATTGTTATCTGAAATAATTCCGTCAATATAATCAGTTTCATTATAAGCTGAAGCTTTTGCATCAATTGTATTATTTAGTTTTGTTTCATTAAATTCTAAATTCCCTGCATTATTAACAAACCATCCTGAAACCCATCCTGAAACAGAAGCCCACCATGTTGAAGAATTAACATTAAGATTTGCTTCTTCACTTTGAGCTATGTAAATGCTGTCAGCTAAACTTTGATTCCAAGATGAATTTCCTGCAGCATCAGCAGTACAGCTTAAAACACTTCCATCAAAATCTAAATGCTCATTAGCTCCGCAGGTTGGAAGATTAGATATGTTTTGATATTTAATAGTCCAACCATCAGCTACTCCTGATTGAATATAATTTGTTAATTGATTATCTGTGTAAGTGTTTGCAGGAGCTGTTTGATTATAATTCCATTCAATTCCTGAATAAAGTGTGTCAGCTAAACTTTGATTCCAAGAATTATTAGCCATGTTCGCATCATAAGTTGCATTGTATTTATTTTTAGCTTCAGCCCATAAACTTGAGTTTTCAGCAACAAACAGAGGATCACTTTCTTCAGTCAAATAACTACCCAAGTCACTTATTTGAGCTTCTGTGATTGTTACATTACTCCAATCATTAGAAAATATTTTTGTAAAGTTTAATATCCAGCCAGCTGTGTTGTTTTCTATACCTTCTGTAATAAAGCCTTGTGCATCAACATAATCTATTGCTGCTTGTGTTTGGTTGTAATTCCAAGTTATACTTGCGTAAAGAGTATCAGTAAGTGATTGATTACATTGTTACCTTAGCGGTTGGTAGATAGGTTTTTAATATTCTTTTTCTTGCTTGTTTTATGGCATTTAAGAAAGATTTATCTAAAAAAGACAATAAATTAGAAGAATTTACGGAATTTCTTAAAACGGTTGATTTGGGAGGATATAGAAAACAGTATGCTCATATCAAGATAGTTGAGATGGATTTGGTATTACCTAAAAAATTATGTGATTCTTTTGGGGTAAAAAGAATGGATATACAAGCAATTAATTTATTATATAAGGTTTATTGGGAAGAGAAAAATTTTATTTCTTTTGATGAATTTTATGATATTTACTTAAAAGAGAAAAAGGAATTATTAGAAGCTTTTAGGGAATATGTTGAAATGTGCGAATCTTGTTTTTATCGTGGATTAAAAGCGAGAATATATAGAACTTGGGCTGGTTTAATTACTCAAATACATGGTGGATATGTTGCAGAATCGGTATTTGGAGAAGGGTCTGTTGAAATGTCTCGTGAGTTGGATTCTCTTGGTGCAGATATAAGAGTTAATTATGGGGGTAAAAAATTAAACTATCAAGTTAAGAAGGCAAGTTACAGCGGTGTAATGAGTAGAAAACCATTATCAAGAAGAGTATCAGAGGGAGAAAATATTGATATCTATTATGAAGTCCCTAATAGTGATATTTTTGATAATCCAAAAACAAAGAAGGGAGAGATTAGGACAGGTTATAAAAGATTTATGGATGATAAAAGAACTGATAGATTACCTAATGGCTTTATTATTTTTACAAAAGATACATTTTTGCCAAAGAAAGAAGATATTGATTCTAAAAAAATATAATTTAGATATTTGTATGTTTTAATCTTTCATTCGCTAAATCTATATATTCTGGGTTAAGGTCAAATCCAATAAAATCTAATCCATTTATCTTTGCTGAAACAATCTCTGAACCAGAACCGACAAATGGAACTAAAACAAGTCCGTTTGGTTGTTTTGCCGAAATTATTAATCTATTACAT
>JBDROH010000009.1:0-32565 GCA_043810285.1 archaeon | reverse complement strand
TAATAAATAACGACTTTCAGCGTTATATCACAATGTTTAAAAATCAAAATTGACGTTTAAGGATATGCTCCTATAGTCTAGTGGCCAAGGATTCTGCCCTTTCACGGCAGTGACCCGGGTTCAAATCCCGGTGGGAGCGTGATATCTTTTTGGGATCCTCATGGGGCTGTGGTAAAAAATTCTGTCAATTGGAATATAAGGGCATTACTATATATTTATAAATAAAACTTATTTAAACATTCAATGGCATCAACAGCACCAGGTCCTCAGAAAATTAGAGTTGATTATAATATCGATAGAAAGACCTATGATGAATTTGCAAAGGCATGTAGCAAGAAAGGTTTTGCCCAGCAAGTTATTATCGAAAAGGCAATGAAGCGATTTGTTGAAACTGGTCAAGCCTAACTATTCTAGAAATTTTAACTGAATGAGTATCAAAGAATAATTAAACTCCTTAAATTTAAGGTACTATTGAAAAAGAGAGATGGAGGTAACTTGTCTTCTTCAACTATTTTCTGCCATTTCATCACTAATAAAATAAGTTCTTTTTTTCCCTGAATAAGTTAAACATAAACTCTCTTTTGTTCTTGAAATTGCGACATAGAATAACCGTCTTTCTTCTTCAATTTTATTATAATCATCTACTTTAATCATTTCAATTGCCGGGTGATCTGATGCCTTGCAGGGAAAATTTTGTTCGTTGCATCCTACAACAAATACTTTTTTAGCTTCAAGACCTTTAATTGCATGAACCGTAGCTAAAGTTACGTCTCCAACCACTTCCATTGCAGGATTTTGAATTTCGTCAGTTTTTACAATATGCGAAATCCCTGATTTTTTCATTAATTGCGAAAGTTCCTGAAGCTGTCGATTTGTTCTTACTAATACAAAAATTTCGCCTCTTGCAACTTTTGATTCTAAAATTTTTCTAACTACAAAATTTCTTTCAGCTTCTTCAGATTCAAAATTAATAATCTCAATTTTTGTATTCGTTGATTTTCGATGATGTTCTAAATCTGGAAGTCCCATGCTAACAATTGACTGATTTATGAACTCCACAATTTCTTTTGTGCTTCGGTAATTTTTTGTTAAATGAATAATTTCTGAATCTCCATAATCTTTTTCGAAATTAAGAATATAGTTTATATCTGCCCCTCTCCATCCAAAAATTGATTGTCGTGGATCACCAACAGCAAAAAGATTTTTAGGTTTTAGAAGATTGATGAGTTCAACTTGCATCGCATTAACATCTTGATATTCGTCTATAAGAATATGTTCAAACTTAGGAATCTCTGAAGGGTTCTCTTTTAAAAATTTTGTTGCATCCAGAATCTGGTCAGTGTAATCTCGCAACCCTTGTGTTATCATATGTTCTTTCAGATATTTTGTAATTTGGTAAACTCTTCGGGCATTATGTCTGTTTTTAATTTCTACATTTTTTGAAAAATCATATTCTTTTTCCCCAGTTACTTTAAAATAATCCATCACCGAAAAACAATCATTCATAAAACTGTTTGCTAACTGATTTCCTGTTCTGAATTTTCTTTGTTGTGGTGTAAAATATGATTGCAATGCGTCCTCCATACCCATTCCTAAATTTCCGAGGGCCATATTCATCGCAAGAATTTTGTCTGTGTAAGATTGAACTTTAATTGGGCGACCATAGATTCTGTTACCATATTTTCGTAAAATGCTTTCACAAAATGAATTGAAAGTATGAACTTTTACCCTATTATCTACATTTAATTTGTAAAGTCTCTTTTCCATTTCTTGTCGAGCTTTTCGTGTAAATGTAATTGCTAGAATTTTTTCTGGGGAAACGCCACGATATTTGACCAAGAATTCAATCCTCTTTGTAAGAACTGTTGTTTTCCCAGAACCTGCACCTGCAACACAGAGAATTTTTTCTGCCTCTGAAATTATCGCTTTTTTTTGTTCATTGTTATATTTTCCAAGAAAATTTTCTAATTCTTTAAACTTCTCTTTATCTTCGTTAGTGACTTCAGTTCGTTTAAATTTAATTTTGTTTTTTAATTCTTTTTTTGGAAGAGTAGGACATATAATTTCGTTTTGTCCTTTCATTGTCAACTTTAGAACTTTTACAAATCGATTATAATCGCTTGTCGAAAGTTCTATCATTCCCGTTGTGATTAATCTGTCAATTTCGTGATAAATCTCGTCCTTGCTCCAATGTAAGCTATCAAAATTATACAGTTTATCTAGATTATTTTTTGTAATAGATTTGTTCTTATAATCGCCCATCAGAAAATCTGCAAGAAGAGTTTTCCCTACTTGGAATGGTAATTCCATTAAAGCCTTAAGAATCTTAATATAGTCTAAATTATCTTCCTCCATATAAACTACCTCTTTGATTAGTTTTTAAATTTTTAGAGGTTAGGGATAGTCATCTGTATAATGTTATTTTCTTCGTTAAGTTCTTCTACCTTAGATTCATAATCAATAACAAAATCAATGGTTTCGATATTCATCGAAGGTAATCTAACATTCGTAGCACTAAGAGTTTTTATGTAACCGATTCCAATATAATCTAAAGAAATTGTATCAATCTCTTTCCCATCTGCAACCAAAGTTAAACTAATCTTATCAATCTCAGTTAATCCGTCGTTTGAAACTGTAATATTAAAATCTATATACCTTCCTTTCTTAACTGCAGAGAGTTCAGAGATTCTTGCGTCTGGTAAGGGTTTTATCGAGTATAACTTTTTAATTATATCTATCATATCTTGGGTAATTTTCTGATCGCAGTTTGAAGTATTATACATAATATTCTGTGGATTTAAAATATGATCAAATCCAAAAACGTGGCTAAGTTCATGAATTTCTACTACCGGTCGTTCACAGTGATGATTTTCATATAAGAGAATTTTTCCTTTCTGAATTATTTTAAAGGTTGTTGTATTGATTATTTCTACTGGACCTCCTTCTCCTGCCACAAAGATATCTTCTCCAAGTTCTATAAAATTTTCTGAGCAACCTACTAAAATGTCAGCCTCCTTACTAGAAACTTTGTAAAATGAAATTACTTCCATTTTTTCTTGAAAAATCTGAAAAGCTTCTATCATCGCTGATTTACGAACATTTGAACAAGAAGATTCAATAAAATAAGAAATATTATTATGGTTGAACATTAAATTTTCGGAAAATACGGGTGTTATTCCATAATTAATTTTTGCAACAGGTTTGGAAACAATTTCCATTGCTTTCATTTCAATTGGTTCTCGGGGTAAGTTTTGATATAAAACTGTATAAGACATTACCAAAATAATTAATATAAACATTGTCCAAATTATTTTCCTTATCATATCTTGTCAAATAGAAGATAGTATTTATTTGTTTTCATATTTTTAAGTTTTGAGCAGTTAATCTTATAAATCCTTTGAGAGTTTATATCTTGTGAACTCGTAGTTTAATGGATAGAATGTCAGGTTTCGGCCCTGATGATGGGGGTTCGATTCCCTCCGAGTTCGTGAATTGAACTTCAACAAATTTATAATGGTAAAAATTATAATTAAGTTAGGTACAAAAGCAGTTTTCGATGCTGTTAAGGGTGAGATAAAACGGAGCGTTTTGTTAAGTTTGGTTAGAAGCGTTTCAGAACTTTTGAACAGAGGTGATGAAGTTATTATTGTTAGTTCTGGAGCGGTTGGTTGTGGGAAGAAAATTATCTGTAAGGATGATGGAATTGGATTAAAGCAAGCACAGGCCGCAGTAGGACAAATTAAACTTATGGAAGAATATATCTCTGCTTTCGGAACTAAAGGTTTGCATATTGCTCAATTTTTATTGAATGTGGATGATTTAAATTCTAAGAGATTGAAAAACATTAAGGAGGCTTATAGACATCTTGGTAGCGATGTTATACCTATAGTTAATGAAAATGATGTAACAGCGACGGGCGAACTTTCTTTTGGAGATAATGATAATTTGGCTATGGAACTTTTATTAAAACTTGATTTTGATGTTTTGTTGATTTTTACTGAACGAGGTGTTTTAGTTAAAGAAGGTGAGCCGGTTTTGTTTTCGAATGATTTCTCTGTTGAGAACTATGATAATTTATCTGATGATGACGGCTATGGTTTTGGTGGATTAAAGAGTAAACTTCTGGTAGCGAAAAAAGTAGTTGAGAGTGGGAAGAATTTTTTTATTGGGAACGTAAATGATAACGTTCTTGATATTTTAGAAGGTAAAGCTATGGCGACGCGTTTTGCTAAAGTTTAAAAGTATTGAAGGCATCTAGTTTTTATGAGTAAAAAGAAAACGACGTTTAATATTTCTAAGTCAGATAATTTTTCAGAGTGGTATTCCGATATTTTGAATAAGGCAGAGATTGTAGATTTGAGATATGGGGTGAAGGGTTTTATTGTGATTCGTCCTTGGGGTGCAAGGATTATTGATAAAATGTATCGTATTTATGAGTCAGCTCTTCGATGTACTGGGCATGAGGTTGCTATTTTTCCTGCAGTAATTCCTGAAGTAAATTTAAAGAAAGAATCTAGTCATGTTGAGGGTTTTGCACCGGAGGTTTTTTGGTTGGATAAGAAACAGGGCGAGGATAGGTTGGTCTTGAGACCGACGAGTGAAACAGCTTTTTATGAAATGTATAATTTATGGATTCGGAGTTATAGGGATTTGCCTATGAAGATTTACCAGAGGGCGAATGTTTTTCGGAATGAGACTAAGGCAACTAGGCCGTTGATTCGTTCGAGGGAGTTTCATTGGATTGAATCTCACGATGCGTTTGCCACAAAGAAGGAAGCTGAAGCACAGGTTCAGGAGGATATTGTTATGACTGAGGAGATTATGCATAAGATTTTTGGTGTGCCGTTCTTACCGATGAAGAGACCGCAATGGGATAAGTTTCCTGGGGCTGAGTATACTGTAGGAAGTGATTCGATTTTGCCTGATGGAAAAATTATTCAGCAACCGTCTACTCATTTAATTAGTCAGCATTTTGTTAAAGCTTTTGATGTGAAGTTTATCGATGAAGAGGAAAAAGAAAAGACGCCTTGGTTGACGTGTTATGGTCCGTGTATGTCTCGGATTTTAGCTTCTATTATTTCCGTGCATGGTGATGATAATGGTTTGGTTTTACCGTATACTCTTGCATCTTTACAAGTTGTTATAGTCCCATTTTATAGTGCGAATTCGAAAAAAGTCAAGGAAAAGGTTGAGGAAATTCAAAAGACTTTAACTGGAGAGCATATCGATGTAGGGATTGATGATTCTGATAAGAGGTCTGGCGAGAAGTTTTTTTATTGGGAGATGAAAGGGGTACCGTTTAGGATTGAGATTGGCGAGAAGGAATTAGAAAGTGGAGAGGTTATTGTTTTTATTAGAGATACTCGGGAAAAAGTTTCGGTGAAGATTGAGGATTTGGCGGAGTCGATTAAAAATTTTGGGGCAGAGTATGATTCTAGGTTGATAAATAAAGCTGATGAGTCTTTCGATGGGAAGGTTGTTGATTGTAGTGATAAGGAATGTGTTAAGAAGACTTTGGATTCTAAGGGAATTGCACGATTTGGATTTTGTTCATCTGAGAAAGAAGGGGCGGGTTGTGCCGAGTTTATCGAGAAGGAATTACAGGCGAGGGTAATGGGAACTCGTGCGGACAAGAAAGAGAAAACTAGTGGAAAGTGTTTAATTTGTGGGAAGAAAGCTAGTGTAGTTGTTTATGTGGGGAAAAGTTACTAAGTAAATTTATATAGATTAATTCATTATGTTAGTTATGAATAAAGGAGGGATTTCTGCTGTTGTAGCAACTGTTTTAATAATTTTAATTACCGTCGCTGGTGTGACAATTGTTTGGACTGCGATTATTCCTATGATTCAACAGGGCTTATTGTTCTCTGACCTGGATGGAAGGGTTAGTATAGTTAGTTCTGGAGGTTATACTGCTTATGATAGAATAAAAGGAGTTGCGATGGTTCAAGTTAAGCGAGAACTTAGTGATGTTGTGATGAATCAGATTAGAGTTGTTTTTTCTATTAATGGTTCTAGTTTTGGAAGTTTAGTTCCGGCACCAGATTCCGGATTGACTAAAGTTTATATTTTTAATTTAAGTGAGTATGGTGAGCCAGATTCTGTGAAAGTTGTGCCAATTTTTATCGTAGGAGATAGTGAAAAAGAAGGGTCTGTGACTTCGGATATTATGATTCCGAAGGGAACGATTTTTGATGTCCCTGATGTTATTTATGAACTAGAGGATGATTATATTTTTGCTATTACAGAATGCAACGATGGAATTGACAATGATGGAAATTCTCTTATAGATTATCCAAATGATCCTGGTTGTACAGATAGCTCAGACAATGATGAATATACACCTGCTATAAATACTTTAACTTGGGGCGACGATACTCTGCAAACAGGAAGTGGTACGTTTGTTAATTGGATGAGATGTATGAGCGGAACTTCACAAAGTACGGTAGGAATGATAGTCTCAAATATTTCTGTATCTTCTGGAGGAAGTGGCAGGGTAAGACTTGCTGTTTATCAAGGAGGTACATTATCAGACCCTAATGGTGCAGTTTTAATTTGTGATGGTGGAACTATTACTGCAAGTGCAGGTTTTACTACGGCGGATTGTAGCGGGGAATCTTTAGCTGCGAATAAAGTTACTTGGATATGCGTAAAAGGTAATGATAATACTTTTGAAGTGCATTATGACACTAATTGGGATTCATCTTCTAATTTTCAGTCTAATGTAGGAAGATATCTTGTTGGTTCTGATATGTCTACAGATGAAAGAGTTGCTTATGAATCAATTATTGATAATGTTCCTGCGGGTGGTTTTAGTGCATATTGGTATTCTGAATATCTTACTTATGAGTTCTAAGGTAATAATTGTAGTGTTATTCTTCAGAGTATGTGACTAAATCTTTATAAATTCTCAGAGGTTAGTTAAAATATGAGTGTGCCGATTATTAAACAATCTAAGCCGATTGCTGAGTTAAAAGAAGGTGATAAGATTTGGATAAATGAGAAAGAAATGATTGTCGATAAGCATTATTTGTTTCAGGATTACAGAGATACTAGAGAGATGATTGTAGAGGTTTTTAATTCTAATAATGAACGAGAGTACCAAGTTAGATATTTTGATGACCAAGTTGAATCGTCTCTTGAGGTTTATGAATTGTTAGGAGATTTTCAGTATGTGCGACGAGAACCGAAGACGATTAGATGGTAAGGAGTTTTAGGAATGATTAGAGTAAGACCTTAAATTTTTAAACTCCTTTCTCTTGAAATATAAGAAGAAGATGGGGAAGAAGTTTATTTTGATATTTTTGTTTTTTATGTTCTTGGTTAGTTCTGTTAGCGGGGCGACCTATTATGTGGATGATAATGCTGTAGATAATACTGGAAATGGTTTGACTCCTGGAACTGCTAAGCACAATATTCAATCAGCTCTAAGTTTATGCAATTCTAATGGCGGGGACACAGTAATAATTCTTGATGGTGTGTATGATGAATCCGCTGACCAAATAACACAGGCATATCTTCCTTCTAATTCCAATTCATATACTACAATTAAGGCTCAAAATAGATGGGGTGTTGAAATAAGACAACGACTTGATGCCAATGAAGATAGAACAGGAAGAAATTATGTCCATTTGGATGGTTTAAAGTTTACGTCTTTATCTGCCCATTCATTTAATGGAGAGAATTGGAAAATAACAAATTGCGCTTTTTATGGTTCTCTTGGTATGGGGAATAGTTTCCAAGAAAGCTATGGCGTTCATTGTAAGAATATATTAGTTGAGGATACTCATGTTTGGGGTCCAGGTGGAGTGAATACACGTAGATATAAAGTATCCACCCAGAGTTGTACTAATGTTATATGGAGAAGAGTAGTAGCAAGACATGATGGAGGATATACTTCCCCTGGATATGAGAATCCATCTGCTCTTTTTATGGTGTATAGTAGTGAGCATGTAAGACTTCAGAACTGTATTGCAATTGATAGTCCAGGACAATCTAATGATTATTGGTCAGCAGGATATTATACTGCAGATCATCAAAGTAACTATGAACTCTATTGGCAGGATGTAAAATGGCAAGGTTCTATTGCCATGAATATAGATGGTGCCCCTTCTTTTAGGATTGATAATACTCATAATTCTAATGGTTATGATACTGTTTATGATAACTGTGTTGCTATTGCTGGAACAGGAGGAGATGCATTTGTTGCTTATATCTCAAGTTCTACATCAGATAATGTTATTTATAATCAATGCACAGCTATTGATTGTGGAGAGGATAGTAACGATGAAGGTATGGTTGATTATGGATATGATAGTACCGTTAGGTCTTCTATTGTATTAAATCAAGTAGGGGCTGCTATGGGTAGTATAGATACTACTAGTTATAATAATGCTTATGGGTGTGGCAATAACAACCCTGGAACAAATGGATTTACAACAAATCCTGAAAATAATGGTTTACTTTATCCTGTAAGAATTGAATCTGGAAGTTCCCTAAAAATAGCAGGAGGAGGCACACAAGTTGGTGCTGATATAACTAAAAAGTGGGGTGAATCAGGAACATTATGGGGTGAATCAGGATACGACACTTTAACTAATGAAGATTTATGGCCTTTTCCAAATGAAGAGGAGATTAAAGAAGATTTCATTGCTTTAGGTGGAGGTTCTGATTCAACAAGAGGATTTACAGATAGCACATCCACGATTTATGGAGGTACATTAACTCTAACTAGTTATATCTGGGAATATCTTGGGAATGAGTGTCCTCTAGAGATATGTGAAGGAACGCCCTCTGTTCCTCAAACATGCACCGATGCTGGTGGGACTTGTCAAACAAATTCGTGTGGAGATTATCAAGATTGTATATCATTATCGGGAACTTGCTCGTCGGGAAACTGTTGTTTGGGAACTTGTACGGAAATAGTTATTCTAAATTGTACGGACAGCGATGGAGATGGATTTAATGTAAGTCAAACTGGATGCGGGATATCGGATTGTAATGATTTAAATTTATCTATTAATCCCGAAGCAACTGAAATTTGTGGCAATGGTGTCGACGAGGATTGTTCGGGAAGTGACTTGGAGTGTCCTGTAAACGAAACTGAGGAGGAGGAAGAAATTCCAGTTGTCGTCGATGAAGGAAGTTCAGGAGGAAGTTCTGGCGGAGGAAGTTCTTCAATTCCAGAGTGTGTTTTTACTAACGCTTTTTGGTCGGTAGTTTCTGCTATAGAAGGTCAGCAGGTTTCGTTGACGGTTGAAGGGACTGACTGCGACGGTGAGGAGATAGATTTGTTCGTAATTTGGGAGGATGATTTGATTGGGGATGATTCGGTTAATCAGAATCCGTCGACGGTGGGTTTTTCTGATGGGAAAGCTGTGTCGTCGTGGACAGTTGAGTATCAGGATGATTTTTTTGGGAATCCGGAGTATTATTTTGTGAGTACGCTGAGTTCAGATTCTTCTGTTGTGATAGATTCTCGAGATTATGGTGATTTACTTAGAGTTAGTGAGGCTGGTAGTAGCTCTGCAGCGACGGGGTGTCCAAATTATGTTTGGACGGGGATTCGGTAGGGAATGTTGTTTAAGAGTTTTTAGCGAAAGTTTTTGCTACGATTAGTGGAAAAATGATTGTTGCATCTCCATGAATTTTTACTGATTTTGCGTTAAGAGCAATTTTCCCCCAAGATACTGCTTCATCAGGTCTTGCTCCAGAATCGGAACCGTCGAATTCTTGGGCAGTGTTTATGTATACTGCATAGTCGGCTCCATTTCGATAGAGGTTCGCGTTGCAGATTGAGTGTTTTACTACTCCCCCTCCCAAAATTATCATTCCTGTTTTTTCTTTTCTCATAGAGGTATTATTTAGTTTTTCTGTGTCTTCTACTAGGTCGAGTTTGAAGTTAGGGTTTTTGCTTTTGAAGAAATACATCATATCCCCTAGAGAGCCATCCATTATTGCTGGGCAAAATATAGGAATTCTGTTTTTCGCTGCCCAATAACATATAGAGTTTTTGTTGTTGATTTTTTCTCCAAGGAGCCAGATAAGTTCTGATGCTGTTTTTATTTTATCTTTATTTTCTTCAAGAATTTTTATCGCGAAATCTTCAAAATCGCAGTATCGAGAATTTGGAATTAATATATTACCTGCACGATTGATAGATTTCTCTCGGAGTTTTTTTCCATCGAGTTTGAAATCCCCTATTTTGAAATCTCCTAAACATTTAATTATGTCTTCTTCAATTCCTCCAGCAGTTGTTACTAGAACGTTTACGAGATTATGTTCTGCGAGATATCGGATGATTTCTCTATTTCCTGTGGTAACCATATTAGAGGTATACCCTAAATATATGAATGCTTTTTCTCTTCTCATTTCTTGAATTATTTTTATAGCTCTACCGAAGTTTGTTGCTTGTGCCCCGACATTTGCGAAAGAGTCTAGAATTTCTTCATAGTTGATTCCATTATTGAAGTCGTAACCTTTTACAGTAGTTCCTTCTATCTCTTCGCTTTTTCGAAGAATGTTTTCTCTTGCAGTTTCTTCTTTGTTTAAATTTTCCATAGTAATATAAAAGAATTTAGAGTAGTGACTAAGTATACTTAGTAAGTCGTGATTGGGATAGCCAAACTCATATTAATAATAATTAATCAGGGTTTAAAAGATTTGTGCTAAGAAGTTAATTCCTTAATTTTCTCTTTAAATCTTTCAAATTCATCTACTGGAATCATTGCACCTGTTGCTTCTATGTGTCCACCACCTGTGGCTCCTTCAATATCTTTGATTGATTCTTTAGTTATCTTAAGGGCATTTTTTCCTCGAAGAGAGATATTTATTTTTTCAGGTCTTTTGAATGCTACAACAATTAATTTATCTTTGTGATTATAGTATAGTTTGTTTGCAATTTCCGAGGACATTGATGTGTTACCTGAATAAGAGAAAAAAAGAACTGGAGATTCTGGATTGAAATTTGTTTCTGCTTTATTTGTTTGTTTAATGTAGAATTCATTTAATTGTGAATACCTTTTATGTAATTGTTGGGTATACTTGTTTTCTTCTAATATATCGTATACATTTTTTGCTTTGAACAGATACTTGATTAGGTTAACGACGTTAGTTATTGAATCCATCAAACCGAAATTTAGCATCCGAACTATCTTTCCTATTTCATTTGAGTGAAGTGCGTCGAATGCCGAAAGGTTGGAAGTTAATAATTCAGGGTTTTGTTTTGAAAATTTTTCTGCGAAGTCTGGCATATAGGCGTCTCCGATGCAACCAATTACCGCTAGCCACATATCTTCTTGTTTGTTGAAAATTTTTTGTGCAATATATGTCGTTGGTTCTGCTGAAGGAAGAGAATTAAAATAAGAAGTTTTTTCTATTAATTCTTTTGGAGTTTTTGTTTCGTGGTGATCTATCCAGATTATAGGTATACCTCTTTCTTCAACACCCTCTACAAATTCTTTGCTTAATTCAGGTTTATCTAAAATGAAAATTGCGTCGGGATTTAGTTCTTCTACTTTTTTCAGGTATTGCTCCTTAAGGTCTGGAAAAGATTTGATTGCAACACCCTGCCCTCTCCCGATTGCTCGTCGTAAGATTAAAAAAGCACAAAGACCATCTACATCATTGTCGAAAAAAAACAAAGGATTTTGTGAGGATTCTAAATATTCTTTTATCTTTTGAAGTTGTTTTAAAGAGAGCATTAGCAAATAACCTTCCCACTTAGAATTTTTTCCCGAAGATTTAGAATTTCTTCTTTTATTGTGTTTGCTCTGTTTTTTAAGATTGGTTCAAATTCAAAGATATCTGCCTTAACAAGATTTTCTAAATTCTTAAATTGATTTACTAGCAGCGAGTTTTCCTTTTCAGAGAGGGTTAAATGTGCTAAGAATCTGAATCCTCTTGGAGAGATACTTTCTTCCATTGGTTTTTCTAGAATCAGTCTTGCGATTGATTTCGTATCTAAGAGTCCTTCGAAAGTTAGATTTGAAAGTAATATTCTCGATCTCTTGAGGGAGAGAGTTGCATAGTCCCGGATAATCTCGCTTTCAGTTTTTTCTACTCCTCGGATGAGTTCACGGTATCTCATGTGCATAATATTTCCTTCTCGTCCGAGTTCTGTAAAGTTTCGTTTTATCGATTCTGATATTTTTAATATCATTTCAGTTCTTTGGATTACATTGCATACATCACTAATAGAAACTAGCTCGGACATTTCTAAGAGGTTTAGATTGTTTAATTGTTCGTTTAGTATTTCTCTTTGTTTTTCAAGGACTTGAAGTGTTGAACTAAGATCTCTTATAAGTTCATCAGTTAATTTTAGATGGTACCGTGACTGACCGTAATAAAGTGTTGTTTTCTTTTTTCTTTCAGAAATTGCAATAACAAATGTATGGGCTTGCCTTGCGATTCGTTCTGCAGCTTTATGTCTTGTTCCAGTTTCAGCTGAATGAATTGAACTATCTGGAGTCATAAGCGTGTTTGCGTAAAGGATTCTTTTGAGATCTGGAGATACAATAATTGCTCCGTCCATTTTACACAGTTCGAAAAGTTTTTGTGTAGTAAAACGACTGTTAATCCGAAAGCCACCTTCAAGAAGGTTTTGGGTATGAAGTTCATCCGTATCGAAAACAATCATTGCTCCAAGTCCTGATCTGATGACATCGTCAATTACGATTCTTAATAACGTCCCTGGAGAGATTAATTTAATAAAATCTATAAATGTTTTTTCTTTTTCAACTACCATACTTTAGAAAACTTATTCTAGTATATATAATTTTGTACAGGGTTAGTTTTTTAAATGTAATTTTGGTTAATATTTTATGAAATTTGGAGTAAAGATATTTTGTGATGCGAAGTTTGCTGATTATTTTAAAGATAAGGCTGATTTTTTAGAAGTAATGGCTATTGAAGGGAAGGATTATTCTTTTTTAAAAAATTACCCTTTGCCGATTATTATTCATGCTATGCATCAGGGTTTTGGCACAAATCCTGCTGACAAAACTTTGTTTGAGAAAAATTTAACATCAATAAATTTTGCCATTAGTCTTGCAGACCGTTTTAATGCTAAGAGGATAATATTACATCTAGGGATTCTGAATAGTGAGAATTGTTCGATTGAGCAGTCTGTGAGTTTCTTTCAGGATTTGGATAAAAGAATTATTTTTGAGAATATTCCCCTAAAACCTTCTCTTTGTTCGGAGTTTTCTGAAGTAGAAGATTTTATTTCTAAGACAGGTAGGAATTTTTGTTTAGATATTAATCATGCGATTCAAACCGCGGGAGATTTAAAGATTGATTTTATGCAATCAATAAAAGGCTTTTTGGAGTTGAAGCCTGTTATGTATCATATTGGAGGTCAAAAATTTGAGAAAGGAGATATAGGGCATAGGTCTTTTGATGATTCGGATATTCCTCTGAAAGAGATTTTTGACTTACTTCCAAATGATGCGGAAATTACATTGGAAGTTACTAGGGAGATTATTAAGACTGAAAAAGACTTGGAGTTTGTTAGAAGTCTTATTACGTAGTTTTTTAAATTTTGATTTGTTGATGTTTTTATGAAATATATTTTAGGAATAGAATCCACGGCACATACTTTTGGTATAGCGGTTGTGGATTTTGATGGGAAGATTCTATCTAATATTAAAGATAGTTATGTTACTGAAAAAGGCGGGCTGATTCCGTTGGAAGTTCGGATGCATCATCTTCGAGTTGCGGATGAGATTTTTGAGAGAGCTTTGAAGGATGCGAAAGTTGAAGAGGATGAGATTGGGGTTGTTGCTTTTTCGAATGCTCCTGGATTGGCTCCGTGTTTATTAGAAGGAATGGATTTTTCTAAGAAGCTGGCGGAGAGATTGGATGTTCCGATAGTCTGTGTTAATCATTGTATTGCTCATCTTGAGATTGGTGACAGCGTTGGGGCGAAGGATCCAGTTATGCTTTATGCTTCGGGAGCGAATACTCAGATAATTGCTTATGAGGCTGGAAAATATCGGGTTTTTGGAGAGACATTGGATTTTGGGGTTGGGAATTTTATCGATACGTTTGCAAGATATGCAGGGTTAGGTTTTCCTGGAGGTCCTAAGATTCAGAAGTTGGCAGAGGAATGTAAGAATAAGGATGAGCTGATTGAACTTCCGTATTCGATTAAGGGAATGGATGTTGCGTTTTCTGGGTTGCAAACGAAGTTGAAGAGTCTTCTAGATAAGGGCTTTGACATACGAGATTTGAGTTATTCTATGCAAGAAACGGTTTTTGCAATGTTAGTCGAGGCTGCGGAGAGAGCGTTGGCACATACTGGAAAGAAAGAGCTTTTGCTTGGGGGCGGGGTTGCTTGTAATTCTCAGTTGCAGGAGATGTGTAAGATTATGTGTAAAGAGCGAGGAGTGAAATTTTTTTGTCCGGATAGGTCTTTGCTCGTCGATAATGCAGGTATGATCGGATATTTGGGGTTGAAGATGTTTAAAAAAGGTTTGGGGACGAATGATTTAGAGAATGTTGATATTGCTCCGAGAGAGAGGACAGACGAGGTAACCGTATCGTGGCGATAATTATTTTCTACAATATGAATATTTATTAATAATCTTATGGTTGTTCTTTTATGGATGAATTTTTTAGAATCCTCAAACAGAATTTTTCTAATAACTATTTGAAAAAGCATTCGAATGTTGATTTAGGAAGATGTTCGTTGGGGGAGTTTGTTGGTGCAAATAGGGGTAAGATTGAGCCAAGGAGAAATGATTCTGGAAACTGGGAATATTTAGTAACTGATAGGAAGTTGATTTTTTATTATGATTATTTTCGTTCTAAGAAGGTTGTTGAATCCTTAAAACGTTCTAAAAGGGGCGAAACAGTTCTTGGAGTTTCAGATTTGAGTTGGTTATTTAATGAATTTAAGAAGAGGTATTTAGAGAATGAAGTTTTTTAATTAGATTGGAGATACTAATTTTTACTTAGGTGCATACTTTTTGACGAACCATTGAGATTTATAATCTTTCGATATTTTTTCTTTCGGAAGTTTATTTTCCTCTAATTCCCACAAATGTATTTTTACTATTTCCACTTTATTAAAATGTCTTCCACATCCTTCTGTGAGGTTTGCAATGTCTTCTGAGTTCATACCTTTTTCCAAATTTATTATATTTGTGTCCTTCTGAATTTTTGTATTCAAAATGTTTTCTATTGTTTTGTGGACAAAAGGTCTTGAAAGAAACGATACATTATTAGTATCTGCAATAGTCAATTCAAACTTATCTTGATAATTAATATAAAATAGACCATAGTCGCAACCAAGATATTTACTTTGGACATCTATCTGGGCAGCACTTATAAGTTCTGCAGGTATCTGAGCTTTTCTTAGTTCATTAGGTTTAAGATATCTATATGTAATATTCCTTAATATCAGTTGATTTGTTCCCATTTATTTTTGGAGGTTGTAATGTTTATATAGATTTCCAATTATATTTTCACTTTTTCGAATATACTCCGATAGTTTTATAAACTAAATTTTCACGTTAATAATACCAATGAAGGTAATCCTGAGGGGCTTCTTGGAATTAATTAAGATAAAATGGCATCTACATATGATATTATAGAGAAAGCGGCTAAGACCGGGAAAGTTGATAAAGGAGTTAACGAGGTCACTAAGGCTGTTGAACGAGGCGTTGCAAAGTTTGTTGTTTTTGCTAGTGATGTTGACCCTAAGGAATTAACGCAACATTTATCTATTCTTTGCAAGGAAAAAGGTATTAAGTTTGCTGAAGTTGACTCGCGAGAGAAATTAGGAATCTCGGTTGGAATTAATAGGCCTACGGCGGCGGTTGCGGTAATTAAAGAAGGCGAAGCTAAACTTGATTCTATAAAATAATAATTATATTATTCGATAATAAAATGGCTAAACAAGAGAAGAAACAAGAAAATAAGCAAGAGAAGAAACAAAGTGGATCTAGGGGGTCAGAGAGATTGACTGAAGAGGGTGTTGTTCCTGCAATTGTTGAGGCTACTCTTGGAAGAACAGGAACTCGAGGAGAAATTACTCAGGTTAAATGTAAAATTTTACAAGGAAAAAATCGAGGGAAGTCTATGAGAAGAAATGTTTTGGGTTCTATTAAAAAAAGAGATATTTTGATGTTAAGAGAAACTGAAATTGAAGCACGAAGATTATTCAAGAAGATAAATAAGGTGGGGAAGGATTAATATGCCAGTTTGTTCATTCTGTAAAAATGGGTATCAATTTCCTCGAGGGACTACAGTGATTCAGAAAGATGGTTCTGTAAAATATTATTGTTCTTCAAAATGTAGAAAGAACTCTGAAATGGGTCGGCTTTCTAAGAAAGTTAATTGGATTAGGAAATCTAATGTTATAAAGGTTGGGAAAAAGAAATAGATAATTTTTAGTTTATCGACGGTAAATTTAGTTTTTGATATACAAATGTTTATAAAGGATAATTGTTTTTTGGTTATATAAAAGGAGTTAGATGATTTATTATGACGGATAAAAGTTACTCAGCGAAGGACATTACTGTTTTAGAAGGTCTTGAAGCCGTTAGGAAAAGGCCTAGTATGTATATTGGTTCTACTGATAAATATGGTCTTCATCATTTAGTTTATGAGGTTGTAGATAATTCTGTCGATGAGCATATGGCTGGAGTTTGTTCTGAAATAAACATTACCGTAAATAAAGATAATTCTGTGACAGTTCAAGATAATGGTAGAGGTATGCCTGTTGATCTTCATCCCATTTACAAAAGACCTGCTATGGAAATTATTGTTACGAAATTACACGCTGGAGGAAAGTTTGACAATAAATCTTATGCAGTTTCTGGAGGGTTGCATGGCGTTGGTATTTCAGTTGTTTCAGCTTTGTCTAATGATATGATTGTTAAGGTAACAAAGGGGGGGAAAGTTTATGCTCAGTCTTATGTGAGAGGTAAGCCGAAAGCCGATATGGAAGTTATTGGAACGGCTAATGTTAATGACCATGGGACAATGGTTACTTTTATTCCTGACGATTCAATTTTCTCGACGGTTGATTTTGATTATAAGACTCTGGCTACGAGATTTAGAGAAACTTGTTTTTTGAATGCCGGTTTGAAAATAATTTTTAGTGATTTGCGAGGTGAGAAGGAACGGAAGGAATTTTTTCATTATGAAGGAGGTTTGGTTGAGTTTGTTAAATGGTTGAATAAGACTCGAACCCCTATACATCAGAAGCCTATTTATTTTAAGAGGGAATCTAATGGGACTGTTGTAGAGGTTGCGATTCAATACTCTGATTCATTTAATGAGAATATACAAGGATTTGTTAACACGATTAATACTATCGAAGGCGGGACACACGTTGCTGGTTTGAAATCGGCTTTGACAAAAGTGATTAATGATTATGGAACAAAGAAAGGAGTTTTAAAGACAGGGCAAAAATTGACTGGAGATGACGTTCGTGAAGGAATTACGGCAGTTATTTCTTTAAAGATGGCAGAGCCACAATTTGAAGGTCAGACTAAAACAAAATTAGGGAATGGTGATATTAAAGGGATTGTCGAGTCTATGGCAAATTCTGCTTTAGGTGATTTTCTCGAGGAGAATCCTGTAATTGCTAAGGCAATTATCTTTAAAGCGACTTCTGCTTTGAGAGCAAGAGAGGCAGCTAAGAAAGCTAAAGATTTAGTTCGTCGGAAAAATGCTTTGAGTGTTGGTTCAGGGTTACCAGGTAAGTTAGCAGATTGTTCTAGTCGAAAAAAAGAACTAACAGAATTATATCTTGTCGAGGGTGATTCTGCAGGTGGAACTGCAAAAGGTGGGAGAGATAGAGAGACTCAGGCGATTCTTCCTTTAAGAGGAAAAATTCTTAATGTTGAAAAATCAAATCCTGCAAGAGCTCTTGGTTCGGAACAAATTTCTAATATAATAACTGCAATTGGGACTGGCGTCGGTGATAGTTTTGATATTAATAAATTGAGATATAATAAGATTATAATTATGGCTGATGCAGATGTTGATGGTCAGCATATTAAAGCGCTTTTACTTACGATGATGTATCGATATGTTCCTAACTTGATTGAAAGAGGACATATTTTTATTGCGGTGGCTCCGTTCTTTAAAATTAAAAAGGGAATGAAAGAGTATTATGTTTATAATGATAAAGACCTCAAGATTAAGTTGGCTGAGCTTGGAGGGAAATGTGAGGTTAGTCGATTTAAGGGTCTTGGTGAAATGAATGATGAGCAGTTGTGGTCGACGACGATGAATCCAAAGATGAGACGATTGAAGCAAGTTTCGATTGAGGATGCCGTTGAAGCAGATGAGACATTTAGTCTTTTGATGGGAGATGCTGTTGCTCCGCGGAAACAATTTATCGAGGAGAATGCTGATAAGGCGGAGGTTGATTTATAATGGTTAATGAGAAAGATGTTACGGTATATTTTTGTCCGAAATGTAAATCGGTGGATGTGAGATATGTGTTTGGATTTGGAAATTTGTTTGGGATTGTTCCTCAAATGAAATGTAGTAAGTGCGGATTTACATCTATAAGTTTTCCTATAATTGTTCTGGATAAGAAAAAATTAGCTAAAAAAAGGAGAACTAACAAATGAGTGAAGATGAATTTATTGAAACAGAGAATACTATTCCTGTTAAAGATGAACGTATTAATGTTAAAGCCAAGGAATTGATTAATGTAGAGATATCGTCGGAGATGCGTGAGGCTTATTTGAATTATGCTATGTCAGTGATTGTGGCTCGAGCCTTACCTGCAGCGGAAGATGGTTTGAAACC
Source organism: archaeon (assembly GCA_043810285.1). GTDB lineage: Archaea > Nanobdellota > Nanobdellia > Pacearchaeales > GW2011-AR1 > JAGVXH01. The sequence goes on along the minus strand of JBDROH010000009.1, from coordinate 13,791 downwards.
GGTTCATCGAAGAATTATTTGGGCAATGAATGAGGCGGGAATTTATCATAATAAACCGACTAAAAAATCAGCGGCGATTGTTGGTGATACAATGGGACAGTATCACCCTCACGGTGATGCTTCAATTTATGATGCGATGGTTCGTATGGCGCAGAGCTGGTCTTTGAGATATCCTTTAGTTATTGGACAGGGTAATTTTGGTTCAATGGATGGAGATAGTCCTGCGGCGTATAGATATACCGAGGCTAAGTTGGGAAAGATTAGCGAAGAAATTTTGTTAGATGTTGATAAGAAAACTGTCGAAATGATGCCCAATTATTCTAATACTAAAGAGGAACCGATTGTTCTTCCAGGGAGAATTCCAAATTTATTTTTGAATGGTGCTAGCGGTATTGCTGTTGGTATGGCTACAAATATTCCCCCACATAATTTGAATAATACTTGTGATGCGATTTCGGTTTATTTGGATAATCCAAATTGTGAGGATAAGGAATTGATTGATGCGATTAAAGCTCCAGATTTTCCGACGGGAGGGATGATTAGTGGAGAGATTAAACAAATTTATACTGAAGGTAGAGGTAAGTTGATTCTTGATGGTAAGACTGTTGTAGAGGAGCCTAAGAATGCTAAAAGTAAGATGAAGATTATTATTACTGAAATTCCTTATCAAGTGAACAAAGCGAGTTTGGTTGAACAGATTGCGAATTTAGTTCGTGATAAAAAATTACCTGATGTTAGCGATATTCGAGACGAATCTAGCAAAGGGAAGGTTCGAATTGTTATTGAATTAAGAAATGGGAGTGAGACGAAGTTTACCTTGAACAGATTGTATAAGTATACTCAATTGAGAATTAGTTTTAATGCAAGTATGTTAGCGTTAGTTAATCGAGTTCCTAAGTTATTAACCCTCAGAGAATATATTCAGGTTTATGTTGGACACCGTCAGAAAGTTATTCGGAAAACTAAGGAGTTTGATTTGCATAAAGCGAAAGAAAGGTTGCATATTGTCGATGGTCTTTTAGTTGCACAGTCAAATATTGATGCAGTTGTTAAGTTGATTCGAGCTGCTAAGACTAAGAGTGATGCGGCAAATCAATTGAAGATGAAATATGAACTGAGTGATAGACAGACTGAAGCTATTTTGGAAATGAGGTTACATCAGATTACCTCTTTGGAATTTGAGAAATTGAAAGATGAAGAATCTAATTTGAATAAATTGATTGATAAGTTGAATAAGATTCTTAGTGGGGAAAAAGAGATTTTGGAAATTATCAAAAAAGATATGGTTGAGTTGAAAGAAGCTTATGGTGATACTCGAAAGACGAGAGTTGTTGGGTCAACAAAAGAATTTGAAGAGCATGACCTTATTGATAAGAAAGATGTTGTTGTGACAATTACTGAGAAGGGTTATATTAAGAGGTTAGATTTGCAACAGTATAAGGAACAGAAGCGAGGTGGTAAGGGGGTGATTGGTTCGGATTTGACAGAGGGAGATTTTGTTAAAGATTTGTTGACTTGTTCTACACATGATTATATGTTGTTTTTTACTGACAAAGGAAAGGTCCATTGGTTGAAAGCTCATGAGATTCCTTCTTCAGCGAAGTCTACGAAAGGAAAGGCGATTGTTAATCTGCTTGAATTGAAAGATGAAAAAGTTACGTCGGTTCTAGCAGTAAAGGAATTTGAAGATTATCTAATGATGGCTACGGAGAAAGGCGTTATTAAAAAAATTGAGTTGTCGCAGTTTGCGAATCCTCGAAAAGGAGGGATTAAGGCAATCAAGGTTGTCGAAGTCCAGGATACGCTGATTAGTGTTAAACCTCTTAAGAAAAAGCAGGAAGTTCTTTTGGTTACTCAAAATGGTCAAGCGATTAGATTTAAAGGTGAAGATGTTCGGTCGATGGGTAGGGCCTCATATGGGGTAGCGGGGATTAAACTTGCAAAGGGTGATAAGGTTGTGTCATTAGAAGTTTTACCTTCCGAAGATAAAACTAGTTTTTCTATTTTGACTATCACTCGGAATGGTTATGGTAAGAGGAGTGCAATTGAGGATTATCGTTTGACTGGTCGAGCAGGAAAGGGAGTGATTAATATGAGTGTTACAGATAAGACTGGTAAGATTGTAACATCACAGTCAGTTACTGATTCAGATAACATTATTGTGATGACTGAGAAAGGAATTGTAATTCGAACGCCAGTTGAAAATATTAGAATAATGGGTCGGGTAACTCAAGGTGTTAGAATTATTAGATTAGATGAGAAGGATAAAGTTAGTGATTTGATAAGAGTTCCTATTGATGAACTTATTGAAGAAGATTAGTTTATTTTTTAGATAAAGTTTGATTCGAGCTTTGGAGATTATTAGGTTTGGTTGGAGGTTGTGTTTTCTTAATAACTTTTTCTGTTAATTTTTCCGCTACTGTTCTAGCCTTTCTATCTTCAAAAATTTTAGGTATTTTTTTAGAGTCTTCTGTTGACAGTAATAATGGATTATTTAGGATAAGATTAGTGATTACATCAGCTATGTAGGCGATGAAAAAGTAGAGTATTAGGTCTAAAACTAAACCTCCGATTAGTAGCGGATTGCTTTCAGATTCGGTTAGATTAAATTCCAGAAATGGCAAAGGATATCCAACATTAATTGTAATATCGGTATTTCCTGTTGTGAGGGCACTGTAAGGAAAGTTGATGAATGCTAAGATTAAAACTGCGAGAAAAATTATTCCTAGATAGGTGTTTGTTTTATTTGTAGGTCTCAATTGTCTAGGGAAAGATTTGTAAATAATTTCTTCTAAAGACTCTTTTCCAGCATAAGTATATCTTACTTTGGGAATGGATTGTTTTGCTCTTTTTTGTTGTTCCAACATATCTAATAAAGGAAATCTTATTTTATAATGTTTGTGTTTGACTTGTTTTTTAAAATAGGTTTCTACTGTTAACTTTAAAGTTCAACAGTCTATTGAAGTCAACAGATTTCTATTCGATTGGTTAATTTTAAGATTCAATTTTATTTATTAAAGTCAACAGATTTCGCCAAAACCGATGAGTCGCCAATGATTGTTGAAATTTCGCGCGATTCCAATCGATTCTCCTTTTAACGGAACTATTGGAATTTTTAAATTAAGTTCAGCTCGGTCTTCGTTGATTTTAATTATTTGTCCGACGGTGGTTGAAGTGTTTAAACTGAGCATTAATGTTTCAGGAGTTTTTAAGTTTTGGACTGGCTCGTGTTTTCCTGTTCCAAAAACTTCTTTGAAGAGTGTGAATTTGATAGTGATTATTTCAGTTATTTCAGGTAAGTTACCTAGAAGAGATGCTACACTTCCAGAGAGTGCGTCTGCTTTTGTTAAGCTCGGATCGAGTTCTGTTTCTATGGCTAGACTTCCCCCAGGGAATGCTTCAGTAACGGGATATTCTCCTTTTTGCATAGAGACAATTTTTGATTGAACGGTTTTGTAATGATACTGATTTTGTTTTTTATAAGAATAACCAGGTTTGATTTCTATTATATCTCCAATTTTGAGGACTCCGCGTTTTAATGCTCCTCCGAGAACTCCTCCGTGAAGATTATTTATCTTTGTTCCTGGAAGATTTATATCAAAACTTCGAGCTACTAAAAATAATGGTTTCTCAGTTAATATAGATTTAGTAATCTCAATTTTGCATAGTTCTTCTAAAACCTTATCGAGGTTTACTTCTTGTTGTGCAGAGACTGGAATTATCGGTGAATCTTCTGCGATTGTTCCTTTGACAAAATTTTTTATATCTTCGTAATTTTTTAAAGCTTGTTCTTTTGAGACAAGGTCTATTTTATTTTGGACTATAATAATTTTATTTATTTTTTTTGCTTTTAGTGCGATGAGATGTTCTTGTGTTTGAGGTTTGATTCCTTCATTTGCTGCTACTACGAGAATTGCTGCATCCATAATTGCCGCTCCTGAAAGCATTGTTGCCATAAGCATCTCGTGACCTGGAGCATCTACGAAAGTTATATAACGGATTGGTTTTCCTTTTGAATCTTTTTCGACAGTTAGTATTCCGTCTTGGTCGTAAATCACAGCATCTGCATAACCGAGTTTTATTGTTATGCCTCGTTTTAATTCTTCAGAATGTGTGTCTGCCCATTTACCTGAGAGTCTTTGAAGGAGTGTTGTTTTTCCATGGTCTATATGTCCAACTATTCCTACATTTATAGTATCTATTTTTGATATGTCTAATTTTTCTATCATGAGTCTATGTAAGAATTGGGGTTTTTAAGACTTCTTAAAAATTTATTTTAAAATTATAATTCTCTCTAGAAAGACAAATATTATTCTGTCTCGGCTTTTGTTTTCTCGCTTTCTGCCTTTTCTATTGTTTCTTCAGCAATTCCTTCACTATGAGCAAATAAGTTTCCTATAAACTCTGATATCCTCATAGTTAGTTCTATAGCTACGATAAATATGAGGTAGTAAGGAATATTTGAAAACAGTAAAGGAATTTCTTGAATTCTTGAGAATAATGTATTGATTGTGAAAAAACTGGGTTTTGTTATTGCTATTGCAAGAAGTGTGAATGGAAGCATTTTTGCAAGGTCTTTTGAGAGATTTTCGCTGAGATAGGCCGTGATTCTTACTGATGCAACTAGTGCTGCAGAAATTAAAAGGATTCCAGCTGCAGGAATTCCTTCAGAAAGAACTAGGATTAAGATTGCGAAGGTTGTGAACCAAAAGGAAGTTAGGATGGGGAGTAGGATAATGTATTCTGCTATATAGAAGATTACTGCAAAAAATTTTATAAGTGTAGGATTGCTATATTGGTTGTATTGTTCAAAATTCAAATCGATTAGATTCTTTTTTGCGAGATATCTATAAAAGTAGTAAACAAAAATAGCGTAACCGACAATAATTGCGGTAAAAAACATCAAGATAGGAATTAAATAACCTTCTTTAGAAAAAATTTCTGTAATCCCTCCGATAACATCCTCTACTTCCATTATAGATTATATCTTCGATAGTTTTTAAAGATTGTTATGTCTTGTTCTTTGAGTAACTAATTTTTATAACTTATTTTAGAACCTTCTGGAGTGTCGTCGATAATATAGCCTTTTTTTTCAATATCTTTCCTAATTTTATCAGCCTTTTCAAAATTTTTTTCTTTTCTACTCGTTTCTCTTTTGAGGACTAATTTTTGAATCTCTTTTGGGAGGGAAATGTTTTCCTTTTTTAGAAGATTAAGTCCTAGAACTTCATCAATTTTTTTAATTGTTTGATATTTTCCATCAGCCTCGGTGTTTCTCAATAATTTCCACAAAACAGATAGGGCTTCCGAGGTGTTTAAGTCGTCATCCATTGCTTCCTTAAATTTATTGATATAATTTTCGTTGATTTTCCCATCATCAACTAATTTGGAAGTAATATTTTTGAGCCGATTATAGGAATTTTCTATGTTTTCTAGTTTCTCTTTTGAAAAATCAAGAGGTTTTCTATAGTGTCCGGAAATTGTGAAATATCTGATTATTTCACCAGAGTATTTCAATAACAAATCTTTGATGGTTTTAAAGTTCCCGAGACTTTTGCTCATTTTTACATTATTTACATTTACCATTCCATTATGTACCCAATAATTAGATAATTTTTTTCCGTAAGCAGCTTCGGATTGAGCAATTTCATCCTCGTGGTGAGGGAATATTAAATCTTGTCCGCCCCCGTGAATATCTAGGGGTAATCCTAAAATTTTTTCAGACATTGCAGAACACTCAATATGCCATCCAGGACGACCTTCACCCCAAGGACTTTTCCATTTTGGTTCTCCTAGTTTAGAAAATTTCCACAATACAAAATCTTCTTTGTTTCTTTTTTTGTCTTTGACTTTTATTCTTGCGCCAGCCTTTAGATCTTTTATTTTTTGACCTGAGAGTTTTCCATATCCTTTGAATTTAGAAATATTAAAATAAATTCCATCGTCTTCTATCCGGTATGCGTATTCTTTCTCTTCTAATTTTTTTACCAAGTTAATCATTTCTTGGATATATTCTGTAGCTTTTGGTTGGATGTCTGGTTTTCTAACTCCAATTTTTTTGTAATCTTCTTTATGTGCTTTTAGGTTTTTTTCAGTGAGGTCATTGATTTCAATTCCTAATTCTTTGGCTTTGTTGATTATTTTATCATCTATGTCTGTGATGTTTGAAACAAATGTGACTTTGTTCCCGCAGAATTCTAAATATTTTCTGAGTATATCAAATGTTATCTGTTGTCTCGCGTGTCCTAAATGGGGCACGTCATTAACTGTCGGCCCACAAACATACATTTTTACCTTTCCTTTTTCTATTGGTTTAAAGTTCTCTAGCTTTTTTGATAGAGTATTATAAATTTTTAATGTCATGTATTAGATAAGTTTTCCCTACTTATAAGATTTTCTAGAATCGATAAAATTAATTCTTTTCGGATTTTTCTTCTGGAGTTTCTGGCTTTTCGAAAAATGCATTGAATTTTTTAGAACCTTCTTTTAGAACTTTTGTGTTAATCTGAACTGTATCAATAGAGATTTCTTTTCCTCGGACGGTTTTTCTTAACCTTAATCCTTTTGGTTTTTTGTTAACCTTTTTCTCTCCCCTAGGTTTTTTATGCATGCCTTTTCCATAACCTAGTAAGACTTTGTGTAAGTTTGGTCCTTCGATATCAATCATTCCTGTGAAACCAGCCTTGTCAGATGTTCCAGTAATTTCTATTTCGTACCCAGCTAAGTCCTCGGAGATTTCTTCACCTTTAATTTTATCTCCAATTGAAGAGCCAACTAACTTTTCGTCTTCAGTCTCGACTTTGTATGTCTTTCCTTTGTGTGCTATGTTTATTTTGAAAACCATTTTTGTAAATTTCCGAGGGTCATTGGTGAAAACCTTCTCTCACAATTTGCATTTCGCAAAATTATTTTGTTTTTGTCTTGCTCAAAGCGAATTGCTCGTCCTCAGCTTATAACTGTAATATTGATTAGAAATTTGGGTTTTTAAAGTTTGGCGTTATTCAATCCCAACAATCTCTGATAAACCTTCGCAGTAATATGACAGTCTTCTAACGCATTGTGAGCCTTAGCATAATCTATCTTAAAAAAATTAGCGATTTCCCTAAGACTACTCCGAAGACTAGATGGGACGTTCCCTGCTCGTTGATGATTCCGCCAAATATACATAGTGTCTTCAGATTGATGATGAAGTTTCGCAAAAGCATCTCCTTGATTAAATAATACTTTCAAAAATCCTTTATCAAAATGCAAGTTATGGCCGACAAGAGGGGTTTTATGTAATGAGTTTTTATCTATAAAAGAATTAATTTTAACACAAGCAGTCGTTGGAGGAACAGCATATAAATTGTGCTGCGTAATGTCTATCTTATTCACTTCCATTGCTTTCTTCGTCAGATTATAATTCTTGTGTTTAATAAAAATATGATTCTCGTCCAAAATCTCAAGAAAGTCCTGCTCAACATCAACTAAAAGCATCCCAACCGTTAAAGTCTTATTAAACCTAGGAGAAAGTCCTGTCGTTTCAGTATCAATCACTAACCTCTTCATAAAGAATAAAAATGATAGGGCTATTTAAGAATTTACATCCCCTATAGAGGGTTTGATTTTCTTTATATCGTCGCTATTATGATTGTTTCTATTGTATTAATTTTGAAAACCCTTTTTGTAAACTTCCGATGATTATTGATGAAAACCTTTCCTCAGCTTATTTAACGAAGAGTTTTAGAAAGAAAAGGTTTTATAAGATTAATCCTTTGTAATTTTATGGATAAAAAACATAAATTTATGTTATTAGACATAATAGGGATATTCTTCTTATTCTTAGGGATAATAGCAATCGCTAATTCAATCCATGATCAAAATCCTACACAGATTCTATATCTGTGTTATTTAAGTCTTATCTTAATCGGAATTGGGATATTGACTAAAAGAAGTTTTATAATAATGAGTCAAGTTTACATTTTAGCTATTCCTCTATTAATATGGGACATTGATTTTTTATATTGGTTAATTTTTAGTAAACCTTTGTGGGGGATAACGGATTATTTTTTTATTAATAATCTATTCAATATTGGAAAAATAATAAGTTTACAGCATTTATTTACAGTTCCTTTGGCAATTTATTCAGCAAGTTTAATAGGTGTGAAAAGGAAAGACGCATGGATATGGAGTTTTATCCAGATAATTTTAATTTTTATTGCTGTTAACATGTTCTCTCCCCCAGAGCTTAATGTTAATTGTGTTTTTAATTCCTGTATTAATGTATATTTTTGGTTACCCTACAACCTAATATGGTTTTTAATTATCTTTAGTATGACTTTTATAACTAGTGTAATCTTAAACTATTTACCGATTATAAAAGTAAAAAATGATAAGAAAACTAAAAGATAAAATAGAACGGCATTTAAGAGAAGTGATTGAATTAAAGACTTCTCCCCATTCGATTGCTATGGGTTTTGCCCTCGGAACTTTTGTAACAATAACTCCTACCTTCGGGTTAGGCTTGTTTATTTGCCTTGGTCTACTTTTCATTTTCAAAAAAGTAAGTAAAATTTCAATGTTTATTTCTTTTTTAGTGTGGAATCCTATAACTCTTGCTTTAATGTATCCTCTAAACTATAGCGTAGGAAACTTTATTTTTGCAGATGTTCCTGTAAAAATCTACGAGGTGGAACTCTTAAATCAGTTATTTATTCATTCAAGAAGATTTATCGTTGGGAGTACAATTAATGCGGCTATTATCTCAATGACAAGTTATGTTCTAGTCTTGTATTTTTCTTATAGATATCAGAGAAAGAAGATAAAAGGGATAAAAGAAGAGTTAGTAAAACTTGAAGAAACCCTTAAGATATGAGATTAATAAAAATTTACTTATAAGATTAACTTTTTAATAAATCTAAAATTAATCTTTACATTCCCCATAGAGGGTTTGATTTTCGTTTTATCGTCGCTATTTCTTGCAAAATTGATTTCTCATTGGAAGTTAATAGATCTTTATATTTCTTGAATTTTCTGAACTCGGTTTCGGAGAGGTTAGTATAAAGTGATTCTCCAGTTTTTAATTGTCGCTCAAAATTTACTCCAGGGATTGAAATTGCTACCTCTTTTCCTTTGGTTGCTTCTTTAACATTGTTTTTGTCTTCTTGTATTTCCTTTATTTGTCCTATTTTTTCGTCATTTTGATTAATGAAACGTTCACCTTTTTTTAGTATACCTCCATTTACTTCTACACCGAATACAGCTGGATTTGAGTTTCTAAATATAAAATCAAGAATTGTTATTTTTGAGATTGTTGGAAGTTCTTCAAGTTTTTTATGTTCAATCTCTTTTAATTTATTTTTTCTCCATTCTTCGAAATTTTCTATTAGTTTATAAATTACGGAATCTGTAATTATTTTGATTTCCTTTAGTTCTTCGACATTCATATCTTCAGCTAATCTAATATTGAATCCAAGTAATATTTTGTCTTCGTCAGGCAAGGTATTTGTCATATAAACATCTTTTTTTGTTATTGGTCCAATGCCTGCCTGGATTACCCTGATTTGTTTTTGTTTGAGTAAGAATAATAATGCTTCGAGAGAACCTAATGAGTCTGCTTTTACTACTATTCCTGTTTTGTCAGTTTGAATCTCTTGCGATATCTCCTTAGAAAATTCTTCTTTTATCCTTTCCAAATTGTTGTTGATTACTTGGAAGGGCATTCCAGGGAGAATTTCTTCTTTTGAAACTATCTGTAACCTAATTCCCGTCGCTGCTTTGACCTCTGTCTCTGTTTTAAATTTATTATTTAATGGCTGGGCTTCTTGAATGTTTCTGACTTTTGTAATAACTGGGTTTCCATCTATTGATGCTATTGCTATTTCATCTTTGTCTGAAAGTTTTCCGTCGTAAAGAATACATTCTAAAAAGTTTATCGCTTTATCTTTTTTAACTTCTAGAACAACTCCCTTTCCTTGTTCTTTTGTTTTGATTCGGTCTTTTAGAAATTTTTGTGATAGGGCTGTAATCATTGCGAGTATTTCTGAAATTCCTTCTCCGGTTTTTGCGGAACATGGGATGATTGCAAGATTTTGTGTGAAGTCTTTTATTTTTGAATACATTTCTGCATTGAATCCGTAAGAATGTAGTACGCCTATGAGGGTATAAAATTTTTCTTCGAAGTTTTGTTTAACGTTTAAAGCTTGATTTTCTATTGCTTCGAGAGATAGTAATGATTTGGAGGTCTGCCAACCAGAGATATTGTCGATTTTATTTAGTGCGACAATAAAGGGCGTTTTATTTGCTTTTAAAATTTGGAGGACTTCTGCTGTTTGGGGTTTTATTCCGTCGTTGATGTCGATTACAAGAATTGCAATGTCTGCGAGTGAACCTCCCCGTTTTCTTAAATTCGTAAAAGCAGCATGACCTGGAGTGTCGATGAAAAGTAATCCAGGAATTTCTAAAGAGATTTTGAATTTTTCCAATATTTTTCCCACCCTCTTTTCGATGTTCTCTTTTGAGAGTGTTGTAAATGAGATTTTTTGAGTTATTCCACCGGCCTCTCCTTCTTGAATAGAAGTTCCTCTAATCTTATCAAGGATACTTGTCTTTCCGTGGTCGACATGACCTGCCACAGTAACTATTGGCTGTCTTATGTTTGTCATATCTTGTGGAATGATGGAGGATTTTTAAATCTATATTTCTTAATCATCTTATGAACTATACTCTTACAAATCTTGAAGAAAAATATGAATTAGAATTAGATAGAATCGTTTCTGAGATAAAAATGAAAAAAGCAAAAACTGTTTTGTTGCAGTTGCCCGACGGGTTGAAGCCATGGGGACCAATGATTAGCGATTATTTAGAAGAGAAAACTAATGCGAAAATTAGTATCTGGCTTGGAGCTTGTTTTGGGGCTTGTGATTTACCAAATAGCGACGCTGATTTAATTGTGCAATTTGGACATGCTTCTTGGAAGTAAATTCCATTTATCGGGTTCGCTATATATATTTTTATAAGGGCTATTGAATTTATCTAAATATGGGATTAATAGATTGGGTCAAGGGTCTTAGAGGTAATGTTCTTTATTATCCGGGATGTTTAATTAAAGGTGTTTTGTCGCAAGAGTTTGAGAATTATAAGGAAATTTTTAATCGATTAGGGATTGATTTTATTTTGTTATCAGATAATGCACCCAAAGGTGTACCTCCTGCCCAGATGGCATCCGCTGACGCGGACAAGGTCGGCAAGATTTGTTGTGGATTGCCTATTTTAAATGAGGGGTATCGAAAAGATGCACGGAAGTTAGCTAAAAAAAATCTTGATTTATTTAAGAAACATTCGGTGACTAAAATTGTTACGAGCTGTCCTCAGTGCTATTATGCTTTCAAGGAAGTTTATCCTAAATTAATGCTAGAATTTGATATTGAAGTTGAACATGCAACTGTGACAATTTTAGAGGCTCTGAAAAAAAAGAGAATTAGATTTCGAGGTTCCGACGAGGATAGGGAAGTGGTGAGTTATCATGATCCCTGTTATCTCGGGAGATATTCTGGAATTTATGATGAGCCTAGGAAAGTAATTGAATTAGTTGGGGGAAAGATTATTGAGATGAAATCTAATAAAGAAAACACATTTTGTTGTAGCGGTAGAATAAATAGAAATTTTCCAAATGTTTCTAATAAGATTATAACTGAAAGAGTTAAATCTATCCCTTTAGATGCGACTACGCCCAAAGGTGTACCTCCTGCCCAGATGGCATCCGCTGACGCGGACAAGGTCGGCAAAATTATTTCCCCTTGCGGTCTTTGTTATGCAAATTTAAAATCAGGAACAGAAAAAAGTATTGAGTTTTCAACCTTTGTTTTAGGTAAGCTAAAGGAGATTCGAAGATGAAAAAAGATTTGATGAGGGTATACGAGACAGATGCTTCACAATTTAAAGGTAATGCTCTTGATGTTGTCCATCCCACAACTATAATGGAGGTGAGGAATATAGTTTCTAGAACTCAAAGAATTGTTCCGCGAGGTGCTGGAACGGGAGTAGTTGGAGGTTGTGTTCCTCTAAATGGATTAGATGTTGTTTTAGATTTATCGGGACTTGTAGGGATTAGGGGTCTTGATATTGAAAGAAGAACTGTGGAAGTTGATGCAGGAGTTATTCTCGATGATTTGCAAGATTATCTTGCTAAGAGCAATTTAGAATTTCCAATTAATCCTTTAAATCATAAAGTTTGTACAATTGGAGGAATGATTGCGATAGATACTATTGACAATAGGATGATTAAATATGGAAAGACTTCTAACTGGATAAAGTGGGTTGAAGTTGTTGATGGTTACGGAAATTTGCATCGAAAGGGAGTAACTGAATTATCTGATTATGCTGGAATGGAAGGAATTACTGGAGTAATTGTTAGGGCTTGTTTAAAATTATTACCAATTAAAAAGAGAACAGCCTCGCTGATTAAAGTTGAGAATTTCGAAGAGATTGTTTCAATTGTGAGGGAACTAAAAAGGAATTCGATGGTTTCTATGATTGATTTTTTTGATAAGGAAATTTCTAAGGGATTAGAATTAACGGAAGATTATCATTTGATTGTAGAATATGAAGATAGTGGTGGTTTGCTTAAGGGAGAGGAATATGATGATTTGATGAAGATGAGGAATAAAGTTTATTCGTTTGTTGTTCGTGAGGATTATGTTCGTATTGAAGATATTAGGATTATGATTGATAGGTTTGTTAAATTATTAAACTGGCTTGAAGATGTTGGTATACCTACTTTTGGGCATATTGGTGTAGGAATTTTGCATCCGTGCTTTAGTCGTGATAAAGAAAAATTTATTCCTGAACTGATGAAATTTGTAAAACGACTTGGTGGACAAATTTCTGGAGAACAAGGAATTGGTATACTGAAGACGAAGTTTCTTGATGAAGGTGACAAAAGAATTTTGATTAATGTTAAGAAACGAACAGACCCCTTGAATAAATTTAATGTTGGGAAAGTTATTTGATGGAAGAAGAATTTTTTAATAAACTACGGGAGAAGATATTGCCGTATTTTGAAAGTGATGATGGACATGGGTTTGATCACGTTGATAGAGTTTATCGTTTAGCTTTAAAAATTAGCGAGGGAGAGAATGTAGATATTGACATTATTCGGGCTGCGGCCTTGTTGCATGATGTTGCACGAAGTAAGGAAGATACCGATACGTCTCTAAGTTTGGATAAGCAAAATATTTGTCATGCAGATGAAGGTGCAAAGATGGCTTGTGAAATTTTAAAAGAAGTAAATTTTCCAAAAGAAAAAATTGAAAAGGTTGCATATGCGATTTCGGTTCATCGATATAGTAAGAGATTAAATGCTGAAACTAGAGAAGCTGAGATTTTGCAAGATGCTGATAGGCTTGATGCTCTTGGTGCGATTATTATTGCGAGGATGATACAAGCAACAGTTAAACGGAATTTTCCAATTTATGATGAAGGTATACCTGTCAAAGAAAAGTATGACGGAAGTAAGTCTACAGTAATTAATCATATCTATGAGAAGATTTTAAAGATAACGCCAGAGTCATTTAAAACTGTTAAAGCAAGAGAAATCGCTAAAGGACGTTATGATTTTGTTAAAGAATTTGCTGAAAGGTATGTTCGAGAATCAAGGGGAGAATTATAATGGGCTCTGTTGAAAATCTCTAAGAACCTAGCTCTAAGTTATGGCTTATGGCCTTACAATAAATCTCAACTTTCAAATCTTTGGCTCTCTTAGCTAAAACTGATCCGCCATACTTTCTCTTAAGACTTCCAAATCCACTTTCG
>JBDROH010000008.1:0-22810 GCA_043810285.1 archaeon | reverse complement strand
AATTTCTGGTAAAAGAGTTTTTAGATCAGTTTTAATCTGATTTACTTTGTCGAAGATGTTAATCTTTTTTCCTTTTTCTCTGATGTTTGTGTTGATAAAAATTTTATCTTTGTGTTTCGACATGTACATTTTAAGTTTTTTCCCTTTTTTATATTCGGTAGACCTCAAGTGCCCCGATATAAAGAATTAGCTATTTTCGTATGGTGTCGACGGGTCAGAGGCCTGTGAGAGTCCCAGCGAGGAGACCTAGAATTAATGAGATAAGGGGGATTAACATTTTAAATTGGTTTAAGATATTATGTCATAACTTTTTGGATTTTATCAATAATTATTTGTTCTTCATTTTTATATATCTCTCGTCTTCCTTGGAATTCTATTCTGTCGCTGTTTTTTAGATTAATTAGATTAGTATCAAAGATGATTAGTTTTTCCTCGAAGTTTTCTAGTTCTATCGTTATTATGTCTTCAGAATATTTTATAGAATTAATTTTTCCTGTTTGAGTTTGTTTTGTATTCTGTGCTAAGAGAATTATTAGAAGAATTCCTATTAAAGAAAAAATAAAAATTATTTTTTGAAATTTCATTTAGTCTGAAACTCAATTATATCTTTATCTTTTAAAATATGGTCGAGACCGATTATCTGACCGCCAAACCTTGAAGAAGGTCCCCAAATTCTTGCACGTTTGATTTTTTTTGAAATTCCCTTGAGGATTTTTTCTACAGCATCTTTAAATGTCGAGTCCTTCTTTAGAATCATAGGTTCTTTGCTTGCTTCTTTTTTTGGTTCTTTTGTATAGACTCGAATTATTGGAAATGTAGTGAATATATGTTTCTTTAGTTCTTCTATTCTGGTTTTGTCGGCTTCTTGTGAAAAGAAAATGTAATTATAACTTCGATATTTAGACTTTAATGTTGCTTCAATTTTTCTTTTCTGTTCCTTGGAAAGGTTGTCTTCTTTATTGAACAATAAGAAAATTTTTGCTTTTGCGTAGTAGAGATGTTCTTCTGTTGGTTTTATCTGAGAGAGGTTATCAACTACTAAAAGTAGTAGGTCTGTTGAGTTAATTAAACTTTTATCGTGATGGGGGAATGGGGGCGAGTCAATGATTTGGATTTGTGCATCTTCGAATTTAAATGTTCCAAGTTGGGGGGTGCAAGTTGTAAAAGGATGTGGAGAAATATTTGGATTAAGTTCTGTTAAGATTTTGAAAATTGTTGATTTGCCTGTGTTTGGAGGTCCGATTAAAACACATTGCATATCTGCCTTTTTTATTCCGGCGTGTTTTCCTTTACCTGATTTTTTTTGTTTTGTTATATTTAACTTTAATTTTTTGTAACGGGTTGTTAAATTTTTACGCATATTTTCAGAAGATTTGTGTTTTGGACATTCTTTCATCATTATTTCTAAACACGCGATTCGTTCTTCGTCGGTAGAAGCTTCATGAAATTTTTGTTCTGCTTTTTGGTAGAATGGAGATTGGTTTGTGGATGCCATAAGATTATTAAATGAAATTAGTTTAAGAAAGTTATGGCTAACTATCCTAAATCATTTTGTATGGGAAAATCTAAAAATGCTAAATAAATCTGTGGAGAAAGGAATATTATTTGTCCTAATTATTATGTTTTGTTTGAGTTTTGTTGTGGCAGAAGATTCTTGGGAGAGTTTTGATGGAGGTAATAATTCTTCTGTAGATATTGTGGAAAATTTGAGTAAAGGTGGTGATGAAATTGTTAATGGTGAAGATGAATTTTTTGAGGATTCTAAATTAAGAGATTCTTCTTTTGAAAATTTAAATTCCTTGGGATATACTGAGTATTTTTATATTGCTTTAGGAGTTGGAGTTATTGGGCTTTTGATTCTTATATTCTTCGCATATTTATTTTTTAAACGTCCTAAGAATCGATGGGAGAAATGATTTAGGATAGATAATTTATTGGAGGTTATTTAAGATTAAAATGAGAAAAAAAGTTGCTGTTTTATTTAGTGGGGGAAAGGACTCGTGTTTAGCTTTGTACAAAGTAAGGACTGAATATGATGTTGGTTATTTGTTGAATATTTCTCCGAAGAATATTGATAGTTTTATGTTTCATAAACCTTATTTGAATTTGTTAAAAATACAAGCGAGTGAATTAGGAATAGAATTGATTACGAAAAAAAGTGAGGGAGTTGAAGAAAAAGAATTGAAGGATTTAAGGAATTTAATTGGAGAAGTTAAAGATAAAATTGAAGGGATTGTCGTCGGAGGAATTGCGTCGAATTATCAGGGTAAAAGAATTAGAAAGGTGTGTGATGAATTGGGATTGGAGTTTATTGCTCCTTTGTGGGATTATAGCCCTGAGAAACTTTGGGATGAATTGTTGGAAAATAATTTTCAGATTATTTTGACTAAGATTTCTTGCGAAGGTTTATCTAGAGATTGGTTGGGGAAAATTATTGATAAGAATTGTTTTGAGGAATTGAGAAATCTTTCTAAGAAGTATAAGTTTAGAATTGATTTTGAAGGTGGAGAGGCAGAGAGTGCTGTTTTGTTTATGCCAGGTTTTAATAAAAAGATTGAGATTGATTTTGATGTTGAATCTGGGGGGGAATATAGGTATCTTATGAAGGATGTGAAGATAAAATGAAAAATGTTGTTGAAGAGATAAAACGAAAAAAGACTTCCAGTTTACCGAACTCAATTATTGAGCGGGTTGCGGGATTGGTAAAGAATGATGTTAAAGAATCAAGGGCGTTGCTTAGAAAATATTTTGGAGTATTTTTGACAAATAGGGTTTTGAAAAGTAAAGGTTCCGCGGATGAAATTTTGAAAATGCATATGTCTTCGAGGAAAAGAGATTATGAGAAATTTTATGCTGAGATTTTTGAAGGGATTGGAAATGTTGAGAGTATTATTGACTTAGGGTGTGGGGTCAATGGGTTTTCTTATCCTTACTTAAAAGAAATCTTAGGTGAGGTTAATTATGTTGGAATCGAGGCTGTAGGCCAGTTAGTTGAGAATATGAATGGTTATTTTGAAGAGGAAACTTTTTCTGCTAAGGTAATCTGTGCAGATTTGTTTGAGATTGAACAGGTTTTGAAAATTTTGAAAGGGCAAAAATGTCCAAGAGTTATTTTGATGTTTCAAGTTGTTGATGCCTTAGAAAATCTGGAGAAGAATTTTTCTAAAGAGTTTCTTTTAAGGATTTCAAAAGAGTGTGAATGGATTGTGTTGAGCTTACCTACTGAGAGCCTAAGTGGTCGTAAAAGATTTGATGTTCAGAGGAAGTGGATTGTTGATTTTTTGAAAGAGAGTTTTATTATTGAAAAAGATTTTGTGATGAATGGTGAAAGAATTATTGTTATTAAGAAGAAGACAAATAATTAAAAAGGCTTTTTGAAATATTATGTTATGAAGTTTAATAAGAAGGTTTTGGCGAACGGGTTGACTATTTTGCATGAGAAGAGAGATGTTCCTGTAACGACGGTAATGTTGGCTACGAAATATGGGGCGGCTTATGAATCTGAAGAAGAAAAGGGGATTGCACATTTTATTGAACATCTTTGTTTTAAGGGAACTGAAAAGAGAAAGGTTAAGGAGATTGCTGATGAAGTTGAAAAGATTGGAGGGATTTTGAATGCATTTACTCATGAGGAGATTACGGCTTATTATGTAAAGTTGCCGTCGGAACATTTGAAGATTGCGATGGATGTTATTTTTGATGTTTTCTTTAATGCGAGTTTTCCTGAGGCAGAGGTTGAGAAAGAGGCAAATGTGATTTGTGAGGAAATTAAGATGTGTCATGATGATCCTCGAAGGTATGTTTTTGATAAGATAAAGTCTAATTTATATGGGGCTCCGTTTGGGAGTTTTATTGCAGGTTCAAAAGAAACTGTAAGAGGTATGACTCGTGAACAACTATTTGAAAAACATCGTGAGGTGTATGTTCCTAAAAATTCTATTCTTTGTGTTGTAGGGAATAATGATTTTAATGAGGTTGTAAAATTGGCCGAAGATTTTTGTGTTGAACGAGAAGGGTTAGAAACTAGACCTCAAAAAATTAAACCTTATGGTTTGAAGAATGTGGAGAAACGTGGAGATTTACATCAAGCGAATCTTGCTTTAGGTTTTCATTTTCCTTATTTGAGTCAGAAAGGGAGATATGTTGCAGAAATTTTTTCTACGATTCTTGGAGGAGGTATGTCTTCCAAATTGTTTAGTGAGGTTCGAGAAAAGAAAGGGCTTGTTTATGGCGTTAAGAGTGAATTGGACTTGGGGAAGAACTATGGTTATATGGTTATTTGGGCAGGAACGGATGTTGATAAGGTTGGGGAGGTTATTGATATTTCTTTGAAAGAGTTTGCGAAAATGAGAGATATTAGCGAGGCTGAGTTGGAGGAAGCAAAGGTTCAGGTCGTTGGAAATCGGCACGTTGAGTCTGAAGGTTCTAGTGAAACCGCAGTCAATTTAATCTTGGAAGAGGCTTCGGGGAATGCAGAGAATTATTATAGGTATGAGAAAAATGTTCAGGCAGTAACTTTGGAAGATATTAAGGGTTTAGCAAAGATTTCTGAATATGCGAGTTTTAGTTTGGAACCTTAGTTATTTAGTAGAGTTAAGAATTTTTTTATTTTGTTTTCGTCGAAGCGAGATATTTTTTTGAGTTGTTCTTTCTGAATATTAAAAATTTCTTTAAGTGTTTTGAATTTTTCTAGGAGTTGTTTTGCAGTTGTAGGCCCAACTCCTCGAAATCCTTCAAGAACAAATTGTTTTTGTTCTTCTAATGTTTTGAATGTTTTTGAGGGTCTTATTGCGTCGAGAGATTTTGGTTTTTCATATTTCTTTGCTGTAAGAATTAGGAAACTTGCAGTGTCTTGTTCATCTTCTGTGAAAATTATTGGGACTTGGAAGTCGATTGCTATTGAGAGTAGCATCCCTCTTATTGCGTTTTCATGAACGTTGAATTTATTATAATTGTAATAGAATCCTTCAATGATTAGGAAATGTTTGGAGTATTTTTTTAAGTTTATTAGTTGTTCTATGAGTCGTTTATTTAACATAGAGCTTACAAAATCTGAAAAAGTTTTTCTTTCAATAATTGTATTTTGAATAAGGTAATCTCCAATTTCTAATTGTTCAAATTCTATATTTGCTTTTTTCTCTACGAGGTTTGCTGTGATAAGGGATTGTTTCTCCCGGGTATCAATTATAATTGGGATTTTTAGATTGGGGCATTTAGTTTCTATAGCAGAGGTTTTTGTTTTTGAGAATATATTTTCAATTTGTTTTTTCATAATAATGTTTTTTGTCGTTCTCCAGATCCGAATTATTCTTTAATCTCATCGATGGCCCTATGCATTCTTTTTTCCTTATGATAGGAGGAATAATGATTAATCTGATCTCTTGTGTTTTTTGTTATGAGAATTTTAAGGGAACCTTTTGAAAGTCTTGCTGTTCTTCCTCGTCGCTGAATTGACCGTATTGCACTAGGAATTGGTTCATAGAAAATTACTTCGTCTACTTCAGGGATATCAAGGCCTTCTTCTGCGATTGATGTTGCGACGAGTATATTGATTTCTCCTGTTCTGAATTTTTCAATCATCGCTTTTTGTTCTTTTTGTTTTAGTCCGGTTGTTTTTCCTTTGTCATGTTGTTTGATTGCTTGTCCTACAAAATTATCAGCATTTATTCCTTCAAGCCCATTTAGAAGTTCGGAGATTATTCGAACGGTTTCTCTAAATTGGGCAAATATGATTATCTTTGAATTTTCATTTACTTGAAATTGTTTTTTCATTAATCTTTTTAATATCTCGAGTTTTGGGTGTTCAATATTTAATGTCGTCGCTAAAGTATACGCTTTCGCGAACCGAGGGTCTTTGACAAGTTTTTGAACCCCTTTTGATTTTTGTTCGGCTGCTTGATGAAATAAATCTTTTAAGTAAGTAATAAAGGAGGAGAGAGTTTGGGTTTCGAGGAGTTCGAGAGCGTGGGAAATTTTTAATGCTTGGGCACAGGCAGAAACGGCGAGCATACTGTTCATATTTCTACTTTTTCTTATAGAGTTCATTAAGTTGGCTTGTGTTTTTAGGAGTGTTGTTTTTGAGGCGAAACCGAATAGAACTCGTCGGTGTTTTAATTCACTAACCTTTTTATTATATATTTCTTGAAGGAGAACCCTTATTTCTTCAAATTCTGAGGGGAATTCTACTTCTATTTTTTCAAATTCTAATTCTTGAATATAAGGTTTTACGTCGGAACTTTCACGAGTCCGAATTTCTACTGCATCAATTCCAAGATTTTCGCATACCTTGGTTATTGTTTCTTTATCTGAGCCAGGGGATGCCGTGAGTCCAAGAACTCTTTTGTTAGATGCTTGAATTTTATATTTTTGAGCGACGCGGTTGTAAGCATAATTTTTTAGGCATCTGTGACATTCATCTACTACGAGAAGACTTACTTCGTCTAATTTGTAGAGCATTTTGTCGAGGTCGTTTGCGATACATTGAGGTGTTGAGAATATGAATTCGGCAGTTCGCCAGATTTCTTTTCTTTTATTTGCGGGTGTTTTTCCTGTGAAAATTTGCATATCTGCCCAGTCTTCTGGGAGATTTTTTTTGAAAGATTCAAAGTGCTGTTCAATTAAAGGTCTTGTTGGGGCGAGGATAACAATTTTTTCTAAGGGGAATTTTTTGAATCGGTCTATTGCTAGCATTAGTGCGATTAGTGTTTTTCCAGTTCCGGTTGGAAGAACAACAATACAATCTTTTTTCTGACAGGTCTCGAAAATTGTATTTTGATAGTCTCGTGGTGTTAGATTAAGTTCGTCCATGAGATTATTAAATGGAGTAAGTTTATAAGTCTTGAAGTGTTATTTTAATTATGGTGATTGAATTTCCTTGGTGGATTTATCCTATTCTTATTTGGACTTTAGTTTTGAAAGGTATTGGTGCATGGAAGTCTGCGAGAAATAATCAACTATATTGGTTTGTTTCATTTTTCATTTTTAATACTGTAGGGATTTTACCGATTATTTATTTAACTTGGTTTCAGAAGGATTGGAATAAAAAAATTTCTAAGAAGTTGGTTAAAAGAAGGGCTGTTAAAAATTCTCATTTGTAATTTTTATTAAAAGATTATTAATCCCCATCCAAGGACTATAATTATTATCGTGAAAAGTGTTATCCAGAGGCCCCGACTTGAGAAGAATATTTTTGCGCCATCAAGTCCAGATAATGGAATGATTGACCAGGCTATAAAATAGATGCTTAGTTTTGCGAATAGTTCGAATCCAGCGATGTATCCTATAATTGCCAGGATGAAATTAACGATTATTCCCCAAGTTGCTATCCATGCGATATGCCATTCAGTTATTTGAGTGAATCTGTAGAGCCCGTGTCTTTTTGCTACTCTTTCTGTTTTTGGGGTAACGTCGAATTCTAGAATCGCTAGCCATTGAACGAATCCCTTTGTAATTAAGGAAAGTAAAAGGGGGAGCCAAACCATTGGAATTGGTTTCTTGAAGTGGGCATCTTTTCGGAATCCGTATTGATACCATGACCAGAATTTTGTTTTGACGTCTATTTCAAAGAGGTATCCTATAATTTTTTTTATTAGTATATTTGCACCGATGATAATGATGAAACTTATTGTTGCAGCGTACATAATTGAACTGTCTTTGAGTGCGACGCTTATTGCTAAAATAATTGCTGCTAGAACTAGGATAAATATTTCAGTCCCTATTTCTTTAATGTCCATATAGTCTTAATAAGTAGGTATTTTTATAAATCTACTGCTTTCTAGAACTTTTATTGGTGTGTGTTCCATCATAGAAATGTATTTAAATGAAAAGTTTTTAGTTGATTTATGTTAAGGATAAAAAGATTGAGTGAAGTTATTGGTCGTAGAGTATATACTGACTCTGGAGACCTATTCGGAGCTGTCGAAGAAGTGAATTTAATAGATAATAAAATTGATGGTTGGAGAATTGTTGTTGCGAGGGAATCTGGAATGATTGATATTCTTGGTGGTGCTCGAGGGATTATTGTGCCTCATCAGTTTATCAAGGCCATTGGAGATATATTAATAATCAATAAGAATGCAGTTCCGGTTCAGACAGGTGAAGAAGATTTGCCTTTGGAAGAAGATTTGATTTAGGACTCGTTTAATTGATAACCTGAGATGATGATATTTGACAACCCCCTTTTTACAGAGATGCTTTTACCATTCTTATTAGTGTTTGTTGTGGTGTTTGCGATTTTGCAAAAGTCGAAGATTCTTGGGGAAGGAAAGGCACAGGTTGATTCATTGGTTGCAATGGTTATAGGTTTAATTTTAATTGGTGTTGAACAGCCTAGGGAAATTATTGTGAACTTGATGCCTTGGATGGCTGTGGGTGTTGCGGTGATTTTGGTGTTTCTTATTTTGTATGGATTTGTTGCTGGAGATTTGTCTAAGGCACCTAATTGGATGAAGATTACTTTTGGAGTTTTAGCTGGATTATTTACTCTAGGAGTTGTGTTGTATGTAACTGGATTGGGGAATATAATTATAGAATGGTTTTCTAGTTCGGGTAGTGGAGATATTTGGATGAACGTCTTGATTATTTTGTTAGTTATCGGGGTGATGATTGTAGCAGTTGTTAGTGGGAAAAAGAAAAAAGAGGAGTAGTATTTTTCAAAACATATATAAATGAGATTTTTCTTAATTGGTTATGATTACAGGAATGGTTACGACAATTACGGACGTGTTGAATATCTGGAATGAGTTGGGAGTGTTTTCTTATATGATTCCGTTCTTGTTGTTGTTCGCAGTTGTGTTTGCTATTCTTGAGAAGTCAAAGGTTCTTGGAGAGAATAATAAGCCTATTATGTCTATTGTTGCGGCGTCAGTTGGTTTGCTTGCTTTGCAGTTTGATTTTGTTTCAGAGTTTTTTGCGGTTATATTCCCTAGGTTTGGTATTGGAATTTCAATTTTTTTAGTGTTAATAATTATGATTGGATTTTTCTTTCCTGGAGATGAAGATAAAAAGAAGATGAGTTGGATTGGCTGGGTTGTAGGAATAGGTGTTGTTCTTTGGGCACTTAGTGAATGGGACCAGTGGAGTAGTTATTCTGGGTTTGGAGGATGGTTTCAGGAGTATTTTTGGTCGTTAGTAGTCTTGGGAGTTTTGATTGGAGTAATCGTCTGGATATCTAACCCCAGGAAGAAAGAATAATGGTAATTGAAGCATCAGTTTCGGCGGTTGGATATTTTATGCCAATATTTGCGTTCTTGTTAGTTTTTATTGTGGTATATGCTCTTTTATTTAAGACTAAAGTTCTTGGAGATAATCAGGCGATTATGGTTTTCATCTCATTTATTTTATCTGGGTTTTTTATCGTTCAGACTTCTTTGGTTGAGTTTGTGAAGTTCACTTCTGCTTGGTTTGTCGTGGGAGTTGTTATGATTTTCTTTTTGATTACATTATTAGGGTTCTTGCCAGGTAAAACTCCGTTTGAATTTTTAAGTAAGGGTAATTGGTTTTCTTGGGTGGTCTTTGGAGTTCTTATAGTGCTATTTATTATTTCTTCGTCTTATATTTTTAATTGGGTGGTAAATTGGGGTTTAGTTCAAGAGTGGTTTAGTAGTGAATGGTTTGGAATGATTTTGCTTTTGGTTATTGCTGCAATTGTTGCTTGGAAGATTGTTCCAGTTGTTAAGAAGTAAGAATTAATTATTTAGATAGTTTTTTTAATTCTTTGTAATTATCTATTAGAGGGTTCATTAGTTTTGCAACGGTGCCGTGAAGATTATCTAGGTCTTGGTGTATTATTGCGTTGCTTTCACCGAATTCGCCAATTTTTCCGATGATGGCTTGTTGCATTTTATCAATTGAATTTTCTATTCTCTTTAGTCTTTCGTCGATGTCGGTTACTTGATTTTGGATTGAATTTCTAAAAGAAACTAAATCTCCAGTTTTCTTTTTGAACTCTTCTAGTTTTTCTATTACTACCTGTTCTGCTATCTCTGAGATTGTTTCGATATCTAATGCGTTTTGAGGAGCATAGTAATCTTGTGGAGAATATGCTTGTGGAGTCTGAGTGTAATAATCGTCTTGAGGTTGTTGTTGCTGTCTTTGTGGAGGGTAAGATTGGGGTGCTTGGAATGATTGCATTTCTTGAGTTCCGAGTTCTTGAGTCATTTGTTCTGGAGAAGTCATTGGTGCAGTTTGTTGAGGGGATTGTCTGATTGGTTGTTGTCTCTGTCCTTTAGGAGGATAAATTTCATAAGTAGGTGCTTGAACTATCTGTTCAGGAGGCGAGACCGCGTTTTTTATCTTTAGTTGATTTAAAGATTCATTAATCTCATTAGGAGAACGACCTTCGTTTTGTAATTGGGTTGTAATCTGCGTTTCAGATAATCCTTGGTTTTGCATCTCAATTACTCGATCTAGTATTGTCATTTTATTCTATAAACTTATGAGTATTTATTTGTTTCTTTTTTGGAGAGTTTTTCTTCGATTAATTCTTCCACATCTTTTTTTCTCATAAATTCGAGTGGCTGAAAATCTTTAAGCATTCTTTCAATAAGAACTATTTCTTCCCTTTTCACAAATTTATTGAATTCAGCTAGAAGATGATTGGAGATGTTTTTTATTTTCTCTAAGTCTTTTTTTATTTCTTGATTTTCTCTTTTTATTTCAACTAGGTCGTCTTCGAGTTCTTGTCTTGAGGATATTAAGTTTTTTCCAAGTAATAAGACTCGTTCTCTGATTAATTTATTTCTTTCATCAAGGTCTCTTAGTCGAGTGTTGAAATCTGATAAAAGGAATTGGATTTGGCCAGTATTTTCTTGGAATTCTACCATAATAGTTTTTAGTTTAGGAAGTTTATAATTGTTTAGGGAGTTGTTTGGATAGGTTGGAGGTAGGGGATTGGAATTGTAGGAGGTCTATTTTATTGAATGAAAGATTTATTAAATAGCTTTTATGAGGAGGTATATGAAATCAAAAGAGGTATGTATCTTTTATTTTATCTTAATTTTTAACTTCAGTTTAGTCTCTGCTCAAACATATTTCTCTGTTTCAGATAGTACTCCTGAAAAAACATTTGAAACCATTACATTCTATGGAGATTATAATGAAGATGGTTCTTTTATTATTGGGGCTAATTGTCAAATAACTTATAATTCTCAAACATACACGATGCATTCTGCAGAAACTACTTACTATTGGCAGGATGAAATTATATCGGGTGGAAATTTAGGTTATTCAGTTACTTGTTCAAAATCCGGGCACACTACTTTAACAAGTTCAGATTCAGCTTATATAGACTCTAATTATAATACTTATTTTGTTGATGATTCTGCAACTACTGACTCAGGAGATGGCTCTGTAAATAACCCAAAAAAATATATTTATTCTGGTATACAACTAATGAATAGCGGGGATACTTTAATTATTAAAGATGGGATGTATACTAATGACGGTGATAGAATCCGAGGAGTTCCTAGTGGAAGTGCCGGAAAGTATACAATAATCAAAGCTGAAAATGATTTTGGAGTTATTTTACACGGTCTTCCATCTGGAACAGGCTATGTTGAGACACCTATTAATTTTTACCAAAAAAGTTATATTGTGCTTGAGGGGGTGATACTTAAAGATGTAACTGGCGGTGGCAAGTATGCTTTGAGTGGTATTACTATAAAAGAGAGTGATCATATAAAGATAAGGAAGGTTGGCATAAAGAATGGTGTCGAGCCAAGAGCTGAATATGGTGGTGCAATGACTGCAGCAGGATGTAGTTATTGCCTATTTGAGGATGTTTTTGCGACAGGCATGATGAGAGATGGTGTTTCTTTTATTGGTGGTTCTTCAAACAATCATAACATTATGCGGAGAGTGGTTGTAAGGTGGGATTATTGCACCACTGCTCAACCAAGAGGATCTATAACTATTTATGGAGGATATCAGGGAAACCCTCCTTCTGAGTATACCTTGCAACAGAACTGTATTGTACTTGACAGCAATAATGGAGAGACAGGTAGTCAGACTTTTACTGATGGATTTAGGGTTGCTCATGAGGTTTCTCACATTCATAGATATGGCAGTATAAGCTTAAATCAGGCTAATGCTGGTTTTCATAGCGCAGAAGACAGTCTTTGTCATGACATCTCACATACTGACTGTGTTTTGTGGGATAGCAATTCAGGTTTTTGGTGGAGATGGTTATCTAGTGGTATGTCTGGTTGTTATAATTGTACTTCTACAAAAGGCATTAGTGTTTCCACAGGTTCAGAATATGCCCAGGCGCTAGATAATGTTATGGTTGATGGTGCAAATGTGGGAAATGTTGGCTACGAGAAGGGAACTGTCAGCCTTACAAGTTCTGATTTTGATTATATTGTAAGGTCTCCTATTATAGGGAAGGGGGCTAATATAGAGAATCGCCACGGTATAAGTGGCACATTATATAGGGATTTGGGTTATGATGAATTAACTTCTGAATCACTCTGGCCTTTTCCCAATGAAGATAAAATAAAAGAATTGTTTTCTGAAACAAATAATCCTCCATCCGGTTATGGATTATATCCTACAGCAAATAATGTCAAAAGGGGCTTCTGTGCCGAGGGTACAGGTCTCTACGACGGACCAATAACTTTAACCTCATACATCTGGGAATACTTAGACAACGAGTGTCCGCCAGAAATTTGCAATTACAATTTATTAACATGCACCGACGCAGGTGGGACTTGTCAAACAAACTCTTGCAGTAGTTACCAAGATTGTATATCATTATCGGGAACTTGCTCGTCGGGAAACTGTTGTTCGGGAACTTGTACAGAAATAGTTATTCTAAATTGTACTGACAGCGACGGAGATGGATTTAATGAAAGTCAGGTTGGATGCGGGGTAGTGGATTGTAATGATTTGAATTTATCTATTAATCCTGGGGCAACGGAAGTTTGTGGGAATGGCGTTGATGAAGATTGTTCGGGGAGTGATTTGGAGTGTCCTGTAAATGAAAGTGAAGAAGAGGAAGAAGTTCCAGTTGTCGATGGTGGAAGTTCAGGAGGAGGTTCTAGTGGTGGAAGTTCTTCAACTCCAGAGTGTGTTTTTACGAATGCTTTTTGGTCCGTGGTTTCTGCGGTTGAAGGTGAGGAAGTTTTGTTGACGGTTGAAGGGACAAACTGCGACGATGAGGAGGTTGATTTGTTCGTAATTTGGGAGGATGATTTGATTGGTGATGACTCGGTTAATGAGAATCCGTCGACGGTAGGTTTTTCTGATGGGAAGGCGGTGTCGTCGTGGACGGTTGAATATCAAGACGATTTCTTTGGGAATCCGGAATATTATTTTGTTAGCACTTTGAAGTCTGACTCGTCGGTAAAAATTGATTCTC
The DNA here is from genome assembly GCA_043810285.1 of archaeon. Taxonomy (GTDB): domain Archaea; phylum Nanobdellota; class Nanobdellia; order Pacearchaeales; family GW2011-AR1; genus JAGVXH01. The sequence continues at coordinate 9,453 of JBDROH010000008.1, read as the reverse complement.
GGGATTATTGTGATTTGTTGATGGTGGATAAAGCGGGGAGCAATATGATTGGAGGTTGTCCGAATTATGTTTGGACTGGGATTCGGTAAGGGATTTTTGATGAATAGGGATCGTAAATTCTTTATCACCAATATGTTTTAATATTCATATATCTTAATGATAGTTAAATGATATTTAAGGAAGGTGCGCAGTTGTATTCTTACGAAGTTGTTCGGGAGAGTGGAGAGAATGTGATGTATGTCAATTATCTCGGGACTAACTTTGTACCGTCGCTGATTGATTCGGCAAAGGTGATGGCTAGGACTATTGATAATTTGAAGGAGGATTCAAATATTAGTAGGGTCGTTTTTGTTCAGCAGAGAAATTATTCTCATGATTTTGCACAAGTAAGGATGTTAATTGAGGTTGCGAATCTTTTTGATTTTTTTACGAAGCAGGAACGTATGATTTCTCCTGAAAAGTTGTCGTATCTTGGTGCAGATTATTATGGTGCTTATGCTTTGTTGAATCACATTGTTAATGAAGTTTTAAAGCAGGATCCGGTGAAGGCCTACAAGGAATTGAAGAGTGCGCTTTTTGAACAGAAGGCTTTGTTGGAAAATGGTAAAAGTTCTCTAGAGTATATTCGACTTCTCGAGAAAATGATAGGTTATTTTGATAATTTGATTTTGATTCAAAAATTGAAAGAATCATTTGATTCCTATGTTGCAGGTGACCGGGAAATTTATTCGAAAGTTTTTCGTGCAGATATTATGCCGAATTTTACTTTTACTAGGATGGTGGCGCGGATTCCAGATGATGGGGAGATTGTGAAGCAGTATAGTATTGCAGAGGGGCATGATAAGAGTTTGGTTACGATTTTCCGTCGACCGAATAAGGCGAAGTTGGTTTATCATTTGTCTCCTCCAGAATATATTCTCGATGAGGACCATCATATGCTTTTGAATTTAGCACGGAATGTTTTGATTGAGCATCGACCGACGGGAGAAGAGTTTAACGACCCAGAAAGGACGCGACAAGTTTTTTTTAATGTGGCTAGAGATTTGATTTCAGATTTAGCGAGTAATAAAAATGTTAAGTTGGGTTATGCTGATTTGACTAAGCTGGCTAATATTTTGGTGAGGTATACTATTGGATTTGGAGTTCTAGAGGTTTTGTTACAGGATGAGAACTTGCAGGATATTATGGTTAATGCACCTGTTTCGTTGTCGCCGATTTTTGTGAGGCATAATGATTTTGACGAGTGTGTTACAAATCTGATTCCGTCGCAAGAAGATACAGACTCTTGGGCGGCGAAGTTTAGGATGACTTCTGGTCGGGCACTCGACGAGGCAAATCCAATTTTAGATACTAATTTGGAGCTGAAAAATGTTAGTGCAAGAGTTGCAATTATTCAACAGCCTCTATCTGCTGGAGGTTTGGCGTATGCTTTGAGAAGGCATCGAGGTAATCCTTGGACATTACCTTTGTTTATTAAGAATAAAATGATTGATAGTCTTGGTGCTGGACTGTTGAGTTTTATGGTTGATGGGGCGAGGACTATGTTGGTTGCAGGGACTCGGTCGTCGGGTAAGACATCTTTGTTGGGTTCTTTATTGTTGGAGATTATGTCTAATCATAGGATTATTACTATTGAGGACACTTTAGAACTTCCCGTCGCTGCTATGAGAAAATTGGATTATGATATTTTGTCGTTGAAGGTTAGGTCTGCTTTGGCTGGTGAGTCTACAGAGGTTTCGGCTGAGGAAGGGATTCGGGCGTCGTTGCGTTTGGGTGATTCATCTTTAATCGTCGGGGAAATTCGTTCGGCTGAGGCGAAGGCTTTGTATGAGGCGATGAGGATTGGTGCTTTGGCGAATGTTGTTGCAGGAACTATCCATGGAGGTTCTCCTTATTCTGTTTTTGATAGGGTTGTGAATGACCTCGGGGTTCCGGTTACTTCTTTTAAGGCGACGGATTTGATTGTTGTCGCGAATCCGATTAAGTCGGCGGATGGGTTGCATTCTTGGCGTCGTGTTTTACAGATTGCAGAGGTGCGGAAGCATTGGACAAAGGACCCTTTAACTGAGGGAGGTTTTGTTGATTTGATGAAGTATGATGTTAAAGAAGATATGATTAAACCGTCGGAGGATTTGATTAATGGGGATTCGGAGATTATGAAAGAGGTTGCGGTGAATGTGAAAGGTTGGGCTGGGAACTGGGATGCGGTCTGGGATAATGTTGTTCTTCGTCAGAAGATTAAACAGGAGAGTGTTGATTTTGCGGAGAGGGTGAAAATTCCAGAGGTGTTGGAAGCAGAGTTTACAGTAAAATCGAATAATGCGTTTCATCAGATTTCTGATAAGGTCAGTAAAGAGATTGGGTTGCCTACGAGCGAGGTTGTTTTTCCAAAATGGAAAAGATGGTTGGAGAATGAAACCAAACGGTTGAAGATTTAATTTTTATTAAAAAAAAGATTTATAAACTCTCTTGCTTTTGGTAGAAAATGAAAAAGGGTGTGAATGTGGTGGATAAATGGAAGTTTATCAGTTTGGTTTTTGGAGTTGTTCTGGTGCTTGTTTCTATTTTTGTTTTAGCAGCGACGGTAAGCACGGTAACTCTTGTATCTCCCGCGAATAATTCATGGACGAATGAAACCAATGATACTATCGCTTTTATTTTTAATTATACTGGTGAAAATGCAACAGATGCATCCTGTGAATTATTTATTGGGGGTGTTGGTTTTGGATTAAATGCTACGACGGTTAATGATACAGATACAACTCTTTATGCTAATGATACTATTAGTGAAGGTTCTTATAATTGGTCAGTTACTTGTACTAATGGCACAAGCGTAACTGCTGATAATTTTACATTGAATGTGGATAGAACGAACCCGGCAGTTAGTCTAATATATCCTACTGCTATAAATTATAGTTCTCTTAGCCAGTTAAATTTTTCAGCGATGGATGATAGTAATCTTTCTATTTGTTGGTATTCTACTAATAGTTCTGTTAATGTAACACATTCTTGTACTGCAAATGTAACTGGATTAACTCCTGAAACACAGGGTTCAAATACTTGGACAGTTTACGCTAATGATTCTGCGGGAAATGAAAATTTGAGTTCGGTTACATTTACCTATGATACTGCTAATCCAAATGTAGTGGCGTTTAATACTCCGGCTAATAATGCTAATTTGTCCTCGACACAAGTGATAAATGTTACAGTTAATGATACGACCTTGACAGTTGCTACCGTTTTCTTCAATGTTTCTAATGGTACGCAACAGGTATGGTCAGAAGCTACTTTATCAAGTGGAGATTATTGGAATGCTACCTTAAACACTTCCGCATTAATTGATGGAGATTATAATATTACAGTTTATGCAAATGATACTTTAGGAAATCTTAACAGTTCTGAATATATTACAGTAACTGTTGATAATAGTGTTCCAACAGCATCTTTTGGGACAAATCCTATTAATATTAAGAATGCTTCAAGTGCTACGGTTGTTTTTGATTTAAAATGTTCGGATGGTTATGATATAAGCACGATGCAATTATGGGGTAATTGGAGTGGAACTTGGGTAGCTAATAATACGAATGCCTCAGTCTTAAATAATACTTTTTCAAATATCAGTGTAATTCTATCAGATGGAACATATTTATGGGGGGTTTATTGTAATGACAGTGAGGGTAATAGCGATTGGACAGATACTAATAGGACATTAATTATTGATACAACAAATCCAACTGCGAGTGCTTCGTGTACAGCGACGGATATTCATGCAGGAGATATAATTACTTGTTCTTGTTCAGGGTCAGATGCAACATCTGGAGTAAGCACTTCTACGGCATCTTCGACGCCAGATACTTCAGCGTTATCTGGAGTCCAGACATATACTTGTTCGGTTACAGATTATGCAGGACATTCAGCGTCTAGCACGGCTACATATACTGTGAGTGCAGGTGGAAGTTCTAGTAGTGGGGGAAGTAGCAGTAGTCCTTCTCCAGTTTATAGTCCCTCAAGTATCCAGCTTTCAGGGGGGTATGATATTTCCTTAGGTCTTAATTATGGAGTTAATTTTCAAATTTCTGAGACAAATCATGTTTTAAGAGTTGATAGTGTCTCTGCTTCAAGTGCGAAGATTACTATATCGAGCGAACCTGTTACGTTGGAAGTTAATATGGGAGAAACTAAGAAAGTAGATTTAGATGGTAATGGGTATTATGATATTTCAGTTTATTTGAAAGGGATTAGTTTGGGAAAGGCTAATTTTGTTTTAACTTCTATTAATGAAAAGATTGAGGATGTTTCTGATATCTTGGAAGAGGAGGAATTGCAAGAAGGAGAAATAACTTCGGAAGAGGTTACTGGTGATGTCGAGGGCGGTGTTGAGAGGGATGTAGGGAATAATTATTATATCCTTGGAGGAATTATTCTGGTAATCATTTTAATTGTCGTAGGGATTATATTTATTAAAAAATCTAAGAAGCCTAATAAATCTAAAAAGTAATGAGTGTATTCTGTAGGAAGTATTTTGTTGGAAATAGATAATAAGTTTTATATAGTTACATTTAGTTACATTTAGTAACTCTTATGGGGAAAAAGGTAGGTGATTCAGTAGTTAGAATAGATTCTAGTTTATTGGTAGATGTCGAAGAGTTTATTAGTTCAGATGAGAATAAATTTAAGTATGTTAATCGAAAACAGTTTATTGATATTGCTGTGGCTGATTATTTAAGGAGGATGAAATAATGACAAGTACCGACGATATTTTGAAAAAGTATGGCTCGAAAATTGAGAGGCAGATGAAGGGTTATGATGAGGGTAGTGGGCAGACGAAGAAATTTAGTAAGAGTTATAAGAAATTTCAGGCAGAGATGATGCCCGAGTTTTCAGATTATGAACGGTGGTGCAAGAGTCTTGGAAATTTTTTTACTTTGAAAGTTGGAGAGAAAGATAATGCGCGGATTTCACGGGCGATTGAGATTGCTCATTTGAATGTCACGCCTTCAGAGGTTGTTGTTTTCTCGACGGTGCTTTTATTCTTGACAATTTTTGGAGGGATGTTATTGTTTACAGGGATTTGGTTAATTAGTGGCGCGTTTTCTTTGATGTTCTTGTTTTTGGTTTTCTTGTTAGGGATTTTTCTATTTCTTTATTCGTCGAAGACTCCAGAGCGTTTGGCAATGATGTGGCGGTTGAAAGCGTCGTCGCAGATGGTTCCTGCAATTTTGTATATTGTTATTTATATGAAACATACCTCTAATTTTGAAAAGGCGATGGCTTTTGCCGCGGAGCATTTACAAGCCCCATTAGCTGATGATTTTAGGAAGATTTTTTGGGATGTCGAAGTTGGAAGGTTTTCCACAATAAAAGATAGCGTCGATAATTATCTAACTGGTTGGAAAGATTATAGTCTAGAGTTTATTGAGGCGTTTCATTTGATTGAGTCAAGTTTGTATGAGTCGGATGAGACTCGAAGAGTTGCGGTTTTGGAAAAGTCATTGCAAGTTATTCTCGATGGGGTTTATGATAAGATGTTGAAATATACTCATGAGGTTAAGGCACCTTTGACAAATATTTATATGCTTGGGATTGTTTTGCCGACGCTGGCTATTGCGATTTTACCTTTGGCGTCTACCATGGTTGGAGGGGCTATTAAATGGTATCATGTGCTTTTGGTTTTCAATGTGCTTATTCCTTTTTTGGTTCTTTATATGACTGAGAAGATTATGATGGAAAGGCCTGGAGGTTATGGAGAGACTAGTTTGCTAGAAAAGAATCCTCTTTATGAGAAGTATAAAGATAATGGTTCTTACGTGAAAGGATTTTTTATAGGGTTGCCTTTTATTCTTGTTGGGCTGATTCCTTTTCTTTGGAGATATACTCTGGTGCCTATTTGGTTAGGGATGGCTCGAGATTATAGTTGGAGCGAGATAGGATTAAGTTTTATGGGTTCGTCGTCGATTTTTGGGATTGTTAGTTCTACAGGAGTTTTGTATGGGCCTTCAGGTTCTCTTTCATTGATTCTGAGTTTGTTTATTCCATTAGGCGTTACTATTATGTTTGTTGTTGCGTTTAAGATGAAGACGGAAGAGCTTCTTGTTGCGAGGAATAATTATAAGGAAGTTGAGAAAGAGTTTACGTCGTCGCTGTTTCAGTTGGGTAATCGGATTGGTGATGGGTTGCCGGCAGAGATTGCGTTTGCTAGGACGGCAGAGTCGACGAAGGGAACAGCGACGGAAGGATTTTTTAGAATTGTTAATGAGAATATTCAGCAGTTGGGAATGAGTTTGGAGAGGGCATTGTTTGATGTTCGACGTGGTGCGGTTATTTTTTATCCTTCGCAGTTGGTTGCTACTTCTATGAGAATTTTGGTAGAGTCTGTTAAGAAGGGATTGAAGGTTGCGGCTAGGAGTTTGATGTCGATTAGTGAGTATGTTAAGAATATTAAGAAGATTGATATGAGGTTGAACGATTTGCTTGCAGATATTGTTTCAGATATGAAGTCGAATATGACTTTTTTGGCGCCGTTGCTGTCAGGGATTATTGTTGGGTTGGCAGGGATGATCACGACGATTCTTGGCGGACTTTCTCAAATGTTTGAGTCTGGTGCAGCAGGAGATGTTATTGGTGGGGAGAATATTGGAGGAATGTTGGGGATGTTCGACGTGACTTTGATGATTCCAACTTATTGGTTACAGATAGTTATTGGTTTTTATATCATTGAGATTGTTTTTATTTTAACGTCGACGTTAGTTATAATTAAATCAGGTCGAGATGTTTTACAGACGACGGCTGAGACTGGGAAAAATTTGAAGGGGGCCATGATACTTTATTTTGTTGTTGCGTTAGGTGCGATTATTGGATTGACTTTGGTTGGGGCTGTTGCTTTGGCTGGTCTGACTTAACTGAAACATTTATAAATAAAAAGAGTGTGGATATAATATGGGAGTGATTAATAAAAAAGGGCAGCAGATGACACTTGGGACGATTATTGCGATTGTTCTTGGTATTGCGGTGCTTGTGTTTTTGATTTTTGGGTTTTCTAGTGGATGGAATAATCTCTGGGATAGAATTACTCAGTTTGGTGGAGGTTCTAATGTTGATACAGTTGTTCAGGCTTGTGCGTTGAAATGTTCTGTTGGAGATAAGTATGGGTTTTGCACTGAGATTAGAACTTTGAAAACTGGAACTGCCACCATTAGTGATAATGCTTGTAAAGATTTAACTTCATATGGAGTTGCTAATTGTGGGACTCTTTGTAAATAATTTTTAGGCGCCCATTTGGCATGTTATTGTTATGGCAATCTTTATTAATTAGTTTTTTATGGTAGTGTTATGGAGAAGAAAGTTATGTCTAACTATCATGCTCCATTTTATGGGGAAAAATAAAAATGGAGATGGAAGAAATAGTTAAGATTCTTATTGCAGTTGTCGTTTTGGTGATTATGGTTGGTGCGATAATCTTTTTGTTCAAGGGGAAAGGTGGAGAACTTTTGAATTCTATAAGAAATGTTTTGAGGTTTGGAAGATAAGATGTTGAATAAGATTGGTGCGACTCAATGGACTATTGGGAAGCTTATGACTATTGTTTTATTGGTGATTGTTTTGGCGTTGGTGATGTATGGTGTTTCGACTAAAGGGTTGAATCCTTTGATTGAAAAAGCTGGGGGGATGTTTGATAGTGTTCAACTTTTGTTTGGGTTCGGAGAAGATAGTGATGTCGAGGGTGATTGTGGAGATTCTTATTCTGCTGAGATTGAGGGGGTTGGGAGTGGAATGATTACTCGTTGTAAGGGAAGTTGTAGTATTAAATTTGAAGAAGGTTTTTCTTTTGGAAGTGAGTTTAACTGGACTTCTAATTCTTTGTTTGTTAAAAAAGGTTCTCGATGGGAAATGATTTTTGATGTTATTGATGATCTTTCTTTAGTGATTAGAGAAAGGGAAGCGAATAAAATCTTGAAAGAGGATTATGAGACTTATACGGGGGATTTGGAAGATAGTTCTTTTATGAGTTCAAGGATTATTCCAATTTATGTTTTGGTGAAACAAAGATTTGGCGAGAAGTATTTTAAATGGGAAAATGGAGTTTGGTCTGAAGAGAAAAATAATAAATGGGAAGAGAAAGAATGGAGGGAGGATATTGAAGGTTTGAAGAAAATTTATTCGAGTTCTAAGGGAATTTTAGGAGGAGATGTTTTTTACAGAGTTGGTAATTCTGGTGCGACAATTGTATCACGTTATTTTCTGGATGATGAGTCTTCCGTTTCTTTTGAGGATATTAGGGCTGGAAAAAATTCTTATAATTCTTTAGATATTTTTAATGGAAACTCTGGACAGATAAATGACGTCGAGGATTTTAAACTTTTTCAGGATTGGTTCTCTTCGGAGAAGGAGAAAATAATAGAGAAGCAAAAAGGTTTAGATGAGGAATTGGAAAAGTTGAGAGAGTTATTACCTTCTGAGTCTTCGGGTGATTTTGAGGGCGAACCTTATTATTTGTCTTTAGTTAGGGATTCTAATGGGGAGGGAGTGTTTTATTTGAAAACTTCTAGTGAGAGTTATGGATTAAAGGGAGAGGATTTGAAATTGGTTGAAGATAATAGAGGGAGTGGATGGAAATTTGTGAAGAGTTCTCCTAGATTATTTGGAACGGATGAGGATTTTGAAGAAAGTTTTAGTATTCATAAGATAAGAAAATTCTTGGAGGGTCGATGTTAAACAAACGTGGAGAATTGACTACAAAGGAAATATTGGAGATTATTTTGGGTGCAGCTGCGTTTTTGCTATTAGCTGTTCTTTTGTATAACTTGATATCACCTAATTTTGATAAAGGGGAGGAGACTGCTGAAAGTTATTTTGGTAGTTTTAAGGAACAGATAGTGGTTGCGGATTCTGGAGGGGTCGGTTCTTTTTCGATATGGTCTCCGGAAGATAAAGAGGAGAAGAGAAATTTTTATTTGGTTTATTTTGGGAGTTCGTCTTCTTATGGGAATGAATTGAAGTTTTATTCTCTGGGGGATAATCTGAATCATCTTTGTTTGTGTTCTCGGGAGAAGGATGGTAGCGAGTGTGGTTATTGTAATAATTTGGAGTACCCTGTTTTTGCAGTCGGTCTTTCCGTGGATAAGGATGGTCGTTGGGCAATAGGGGTTGGAGAGAAGATTGAAATAACTAAAGGGGATGAAGTTTATGAAGTTAGGAAGGTGTAAACGAGGGCATATTGTTTCGGATGAGGTGATAAAGTGGATTCTTTACTTGGCGATTCTTGTTGCTGCAGGATTTGCGATTAGGAATATGATTGGGCGGTTTGGGGGTTAGTTGTTTATGTTATTTACTATATCCCAATAATACTTAAATAGTCGTGGAAGTTTTTTTGGTTATGACGGATAAAATTTTTGGAGTAGCAGTTTATGCAAAATTATGAGTTGTTGATTGATAGGATTGTGAAGTCGGCAGGGT
>JBDROH010000007.1:0-10677 GCA_043810285.1 archaeon | reverse complement strand
TGATTAAAATTAATTTAAGCTAAACTTCCTTTGGAGGTGAAATGAAGGGGTAGGGTATTTCAAAAAATTATTATTTTATCGAGAAGATATTAAATTTAAAATAAGTATAGTAATATTTTTAAAAATTATTACTTTCAAATGAAATAAGGGTGTTAGGGGTATGTTTTCAAGTATATGAAAGTTTAAATAGTTATATTTGGAATTAATTATATGGGTGTTGAATTGGGTGAAATTTTTAATTCAGCTGTAAATAATACTCTTTTTAATAATAAAAGTGTTCTACAAGTCCGTTATACTCCAGATTCAATACCTCATAGAGATAAACAGATTAAATCTCTAGCTTTAATCCTAGCCTCAACATTAAGGGGAGAGCGACCAAGTAATCTTTTTATTTATGGAAAAACAGGTACTGGAAAGACACTTTCAGTACAATATGTTAGGGATGAATTGATAAAGAAAGGAGATGAATTAGGTGTAGAGATTAAATTTAATTATTTAAATTGTAAATTAAAGAAAGTTGCGGATACTGAATATCGGATTTTGGCGGCGTTGATTAAACAATTAGGTGGTTCAGTTCCATCTACAGGGCTTCCAACTGATCAAATTTGGGCAAAGTTTATTGAATTAATTGATGATAAAAAACAATTAATTGTTTTTATTTTTGATGAGATTGACCAAGCGATAAAAAAAGTTAGTGATACATTTCTTTATTCTTTGACTAGGCTGAATCAGGAATTGAATTTGGCGCAGATTTCTTTTGTGGGAATTTCTAATGATGTTACTTTTTTAGAGAATATTGACCCTAGAGTTAGATCAAGTTTAGGTGAGGAAGAATTTGTGTTTCCTCCTTATAATGCGATTCAATTACAAGATATTTTGAATGCTCGGTGTAAGAGTGCATTTAAGGAAGGTGTTGTTGATGAAGGGGTAATCGCAAAATGTGCAGCCTATGCCGCGAGAGAACATGGAGATGCACGTAGGGCATTAGATTTGTTGAGGATTGCAGGAGAATTGAGTGAACGTGAAGGAGAGAAGAAAATTAGTGAAGATTATATTGATTTGGCGAATAAGAAAATGGAGAGAGATAAAATTTTAGATATTGTTGAAAGTGAACCTAAACAATTTCAATTAATTTTATATTCAATTATACAATTGACTAAGGAAGCACGAGAGGGGGGATTGAGTAAGTTTTATACTGGAGATGTTTATAATCGTTATCAAAAAATTTGTGATAGGTTAAGAGTAGATATTTTGACTCAGAGAAGAATTTCAGATATAATCGCTGAAATTGATATGCTTGGTTTGATTAATGCAAGAGTGATTTCTAAGGGCAGACATGGGCGGACAAGGGAGATTAAGTTATCTATTCCTCAAAATTTATTTAAGAAAGTCGAAGTAATTCTTATTGATTCGCTTTGTATTTAATTAATTATTCTTTAGAGTATATAAAAGTATATTAATGGGTTTGTTTTGTTTTAGTTAGAACCAATAATGGTCAAGGCTGAGGGCAATTCCTTAGGGAATGTACACTCTCATTTTTAAAAGTGAGGAATTTTCCTTATTTCAAAATATGGTGTCGGAAATATTAAAACTTTGTATGGGAGAAGGATTTCTTTTAGATAAAGAAATGCTGGGTTTGATTAGTGGTTTAAGTGATGAAGGGGTGAAGAGAGTTATTGAAATTTTTAGAAATTTGAAGATTGAAGAGAGAGTGATTAATAAGAATTTATTGATTGGGTGTTTTGAGAAATTAGAGACTCTTTTAAGAATTAAGTTGGAAGATGATGAAATATATTCTTTTTTTAAGAAAGTCGGATATTGTAAAAAAAGTGATATTGATTCTAAAGTTGTTGAGGAAAAGGGGAAAGTAAAATTGATTTCAGCCCCCGCATTTTTTCAAAAGAAGATTGAAGTTAAAGATTTTATTAAACATTTTCGTGCAAGGTATGAGGTCCTAAAAGGGATTTTAGAATCTAAAAATTTAGATAATTTGACTTCTATTAGGAAGATTGAGATGAATAGAGGGAGCCACACTATTATTGCTGCAGTTTTTAAGAAGAGAATGACGAAGAATAAAAATTTATTTTTAGAGGTTGAGGATTTGACCGGGAATATAATTGTATTAGTTAATCAGAATAAAAAAGAAGTTTTTAAGAAGGCGAAAGATTTGTTGAATGATGATATTGTGGCATTTAGTGTTTCCGGAACTTCAGAGATGTTATTTGCGAATGATGTAATTTTTCCAGAGGCAGGTTTGGTGGAAAAAAGATATAGTGAGTTTGATGAGTATGTTGCATTTAGTGGTGATTTTCATATAGGTTCAACTATGTTTTTAGAGAAAAATCTTTTAAGATTTGTTGAATGGTTAAATGGTACTTGGGGTGATGAAAAGCAAAAAGCTATTGCGAAGAAAGTAAAATATCTTTTTTTATTAGGAGATAATATTGATGGAGTGAATCATTATCCGGGTCAAGAAAAATATTTGATTGAAAAAACTTCTGAAGGACAATATAAAAAAGTTGAAGAAATCCTTAGATTGATTAGAGAAGACATTAGAATTATTATGTGTCCGGGACAGCACGATGCCGTTTGGGTTGGTGAACCTCAGCCAATTATTGGGGAAAGGTTTGCAAAGGGGTTACATGAGATGAAAAATTTGAGCTTAGTTCCAAATCCTTCTTTAGTGGAAATTGATGGAGGTTTTCGAATATTGATGTATCATGGGGCAAGTATAAACCAATTTATTGAAGAGATTCCAGAGATTAGGGTAAAGTTTGGACATAACTCTCCAACAAGAGTTGTTAAAGAGATGTTAAAACGGAGACATCTTGCACCTATCCATGGGGTGATGGATTATATCCCTTGTGAACAAGGAGATTCTTTAGTGATTGATAAAATTCCAGATATTATTGCGACTGCAGATCAACATCGTGCAGAGGTTTCAATTTTTAATAATATTTTGATGATTGCGAGTTCATGTTGGCAATCAATTACTCCTTTTGAGGAGAAAGTAGGGAATGTACCTGACCCTTGTAAAGTTCCATTATTTAATTTGAAAACTCGGGAGATCAAGATGTTGGATTTTTCTGATGAATTGAAAGAAATTGAATGGGAGAATGGAGGGGAATTGAGTTGTAATTTGAAGGAAGATGAATCACTTAATTTACCTCTTATTAAGGTTGGAGATGAAAAATGACCAAGGAAATTTGTGATTTGAATAGTGAGGACTATTTTACGAAGTTGGGAGAATGCGTGAAAAAAGAATATGTATTTGCGAATAAAGTTCGAGCAAAGGGACTCGATCCAGTTAACAAGGTTGAAATTCCATTGGCTATGACTATGGCTGAAAGGTCTGTAAATTTGATTACGACTATTTATCCTGACTTACCCTCTCAAGAAATTAGTAAACGGATGCTTGGGTTGGAAGCTGAGTATAGTCAATTAGATACGACAGTTAGTTTTGTAATTGCAAGGGAAATCGCTGAGGAGAAATTTTGTAAATTCAAGAATCAACTTGAAGCTATTGATGCCGGGATTCGGGTAGGGTTTGCGTATATAACTTTAGGCGTTGTTGCATCTCCTATTGAAGGTTACACAGGAATTAGTTTGGGAAAGACTCGTGATGGGAAGGATTATTTTATTGCAAATTTTAGTGGTCCGATTCGTTCTGCTGGAACAACTGCTACTTGTGTTGTTTTAATGCTTATTGATTATTTGAGAGAACATTTTGGTTATGCGAAGTATGACCCTGATGAGAATGAGGTTAAGAGATATATCACAGAGAATATCGATTATCATGAGAGGGTTACTAATTTGCAGTATTTTCCGACGGAGGAGGAGATGGAATTTTTAGCTAAGAATTTACCTATTCAAATATCAGGAGATCCTACAGAGAAGAGAGAAGTTTCTAATTATAAGGATTTACCTAGGGTGGAAACTAATTTTATTAGGGGGGGGATGTGTTTGACATTTAGTGAGGGTCTTGCTCAGAAGGCTGGAAAGGCATTGGGGAGGCTTAATTCTCCGAAGAAGGCTGGATTAAAATGTACTGGTTGGGATTGGCTTGAAGGATATATAGAATTGCATAAAAAACGAGAGGGGGGAAGTGAGGATGTTGTTGCGACATATATTAAAGATTTGGTTGCGGGTCGTCCGGTTTATGGACATCCGTCAAGGTCTGGAGGATTTAGATTTAGATATGGGCGGAGTAGGGTTGCCGGGTTTTCTGCAGTTTCGATTCATCCAGCAACAATGGGGATTACTAATGGGTTTTTATCTCATGGGACTCAGTTGAAGATTGAGAAACCTACAAAGGGGTGTATTATCACTTCGTGTGACCAAATCGACGGGCCGATTGTTAAACTATTAAATGGTTCAGTTAGGAGAATAACTGATTTTGAGGAGTCGAAGAAAATTTATAAAGATGTTGAAGAAATTATTTATCTTGGAGATATTTTGTTTCCATTAGGTGATGTTATTGATAGAAATGCTATGTTGCCTAAACCAGGTTATGTTGAAGAATGGTGGGGATTGGAATTGCAGGAGAAGATGGAAACTAAAGGTCATTCGTTTGAAGGTGATGTTTTTAATGTTTCTCTTGAGGAGGCAATGGAATTTAGTGAGAAGTATTCTATAGCTTTACATCCTAAATATACTTTTTATTGGAGTCAGATTTCGAAGGAGGATTTTTTATCTTTGATGGATTGGTTACAAGAGAGTATTAGGGTTGGAGTCCTTACGGAAACCCCTCATGCTTTCCTTGCTCCGCTCGGAAAATGGACTGGAAAGTTGGTTTTGCCATGGGGAAGTTTTGTTCGTGAAAAGTTTAAGGGAGGAAAGCGAGCGTTAGAAATTTTGGGAGTTGAGCATCAAGTGGTTCTTGATAATGTGGTTCTTGATGGAGATGCTAAAGCTTTCCTCGTGAATTTAGGTTTGCCTTTTATAGTGGTTGGTGAAACCTTAAAGGAGAGTGTTGGAAAAATTATTGAGGGGTGTAGAGGAAAGGAAAACACTTTAGAGATTGTAAATAAATTCTCTAAATTTGAGATCAAGGATAAGGCTGGAACTTTTATTGGGACAAGAATGGGGCGTCCAGAGAAGGCGAAGCTCCGAAAGTTGACTGGAAGTCCAAATGTTTTGTTTCCAATTTCTGATCAGGGAGGGAGGTTACGTAGTGTTCAGGCGGCAGTAGAGGTCGGGCATATTAAATCAGATTGGCCAATCTTTAAGTGTGGATGTGGGAATGAAACTATTTATTCGATTTGTGAGAAATGTGGAGAGAAAGCGACTAGGATGTATTATTGTAAAGATTGTAGGGCTGTGAAAATGGAACCTTGTAAGGGGCACGAAGAGAGTTGTCATAAATTTTCTAATAGAAAAATCGATTCAAAAAAATATTTTGATTCTGCAAGGGATTTGTTGGGATATGAGAATTGGGAGGTCCCTCCTTTGGTTAAGGGTGTTCGTGGGACGAGTAGTGATGCTCATGATTTTGAACATTTAGCGAAAGGACTTTTGAGGGCAAAGTTTAATCTTTGTGTGAATAAAGATGGGACTATTCGGTATGATGGGACTGAGATTCCTTTGACGCATTTTAAGCCATTTGAGATTCGAGCGAGTATTGAGAAGTTGAAGGAGCTTGGTTATGAGAAAGATATTTATGGTGAGTTGCTAGAAAGGGAAGATCAAATTTTGGAATTGAAACCTCATGACGTTGTTTTGTCGTCATGTCCGATTAGTCCTGATGAAAAGGCAGACGACGTTTTTTTTAATATTGCAAATTTTGTTGATGAAGAGTTAGAAAGATTTTATAAAGTTCCAAGATATTATAATTTGAAGTCGAAGGAGGATTTGATTGGGCAGTTGGTGGCTTGTATGGCTCCTCATAATTGTGCAGGAGTTATTGGTCGAATTATTGGGTTTAATAAATTGCAAGGATTGACGGCTAGTCCTTATATGCATGCTGCTATGCGACGAGATTGTTTTGATTATGCGAGTTATATTCCTTTAAAACAAAATGGTGTTTGGAGGATAGAAAAGATTGGAGAGGTTGTAGAAAAACTTAATCCTAAAAAATTTGTTGATAGTTTTGGAACTAAGGAGATTAATGTGGATAATTTTGAGACTATTGGTTTTGAGAGTGGTTTAAAAAATGTTAAGGTAAAGAATTTTACCAAACATAGTAAAGGAAAAATTTTTGAGATTAAAACTTCTCTGGGAAAGAGTATAAGGGTTAGCGAGAATCATAAATTTTTTGTTGATGGAAAAACGATTAGGGCCTCTAGTTTGAAACTTAAAGAGAGGTTACCTCTTTCTAAAAGAATTGAGATTGATGAAGTAAATTTGACAAAAATAAATTTATTGGATTTTCTTGGTGACGAGGATTTAATGATTAGAGGGATAAAAGAAGTTATCCAAAGTGTTAATCTTGGTGAGAGGAAAAGGATTTTGGGTAAGTTAAAGATAAGTTTTAAACAATTTCAAAATTTTCATATCAGGGATAGCTATCCAATTAGTTTTGTTTTAGCCTTGTCTGAAGATATCAAAAAAATTATTTGTGAAGTCGGGAGGATTTCTACTAAGAGGGATAGTGTAGAAGTTCCAATTTTGATTAAATTAGATAGGGAATTATTAGAAGTTATTGGATTGTATGTTGCGGAAGGTTATTCAAGAACTATCAAGGGGAAGAAAGGTTTGAATCAAGTTTATATCTCTTCTAATGATTTTAACTTAAGGCAGTTTATCAAAGATGTTGTTTATAGGTATTTTGGGTTGGTTCCTTCCGAGAATAAAAATGATAGAGTAACTTTTTCATCCAAGGTTTTATATTTATTCTTTAACAAAGTTTTGGAAGCAGGGAGCATTGCTAAGAATAAAAGGGTTCCTTATTTGTTTTTAAATCTAAATAAAAAGAAGCTTGCGAGTTTTTTGAGGGGGTATTTTGAAGGGGATGGTTCTGCGGAAAAAAAGCGTAAGAAGATTTCTTGCGATAGTGTTAGTGAAGGTTTGTTGAATGATTTAGAATTTTGTCTTGGAAGATTTGGAATTTTTGTAAAGCGATATAAATATGAGAAAGAACCGGGTCCTAAGGTTGGGAATTTTTATTTGAAGAAAGGGAGACAAATTCCAAAATTTAAGATTACTAAATTAATCATAGGTTCGGATTTTGTAGATAATTTTAGTGAGATTGGATTTTTATCTGAAAGAAAGAAAGCTATTTTTGAAAACTATAAGGGAATGAAACCTTATGGGATGAGAATTTTACAAGATGAGAATTTTATTTATGATTCTATAATTTCTATCGAAGATATAGGGGAAAAGGAAAGCTATTGTCTAAATGTAGATACTAATAATCATCTTGTTGTTGTGAATTCTATTGTAAGTTTTCAGTGTGATGGTGATGAGGCTGCAGTTATGTTGTTAATGGATGTGCTGATTAATTTTTCTAGGAAATTTTTGCCGAGTCATCGGGGAGGGACTCAGGATGCTCCTTTAGTTTTAAATGCACATATTCGGGCTGGAGAGGTTGATGATCAGATTTTGGCGTTTGAAGTTTGTGACCATTATCCTTTAGAGATTTATCGTTTGGCTGAACAGGAAAAGCATTCAAGAGAGTGTAAGATTGAGACGGTGCAAGATAGATTGACGAAAGGGATAAGTCCATTTACAAATACTGGATTCACTCATGATTCTACTGATTTTAATGTTGGTGTTTTGAATGGGGCATATAAGATTTTACCGACGATGAAAGAGAAAGTTAACGGGCAGATGGAATTGGTTGGAAAGATTCGGGCAGTTGATACGGAGGATGTTGCGAGGTTGATTATTGAGAGGCATTTTATTAGGGATATTCGAGGTAATCTTAGAAAGTTTGCACGACAACAGTTTCGATGTGTAAAGTGTAATGAGAAGTTTAGACGACCCCCTTTGTTAGGAGTTTGTACTAAATGTGGGGGGAAGATTATTTTTACAATTAGCGAGGGGTCGATTAAAAAATATCTTGACCCTGCGATGGATCTTGCAACTAATTATAATATCTCTCCATACACTAAAGAGGGAATGGATTTAACAGAGATGTATATTGAGAGTATTTTTGGTAAGGAGCTTGAGAGACAGGCGGATTTGAAGAAGTGGTTTTGATAAATTATTTTGATAGATTTGATAAGGGTAGGATAAGATATAAAAGTATGAGATGGTTTGAGTAAAGAAGATGGAGAAGAAATTTATTTTAATGTTTTTGTGTTTTGTGTTCTTGGTTAGTTCTGTTAGTGGGGCGACTTATTACATTTCTCCGACGGGGAATGATTTGAATAATGGTTTAACCGAAAATACTTCCTTTAAAACATTCTTAAAAACTTTTTCATCTATGTCTTCAGGTGATGAGCTTATTCTTCTTAATGGAACTTATTCTTCTACAGCAGGCACTGGAACAATAGGTTGGTATCTTAATTCAGATAATTATGGTCATAGTGGCGGAGCTGATACAAATTCTGAGCAAATTCCCTCTGGAACTAGTAGGGAAGAAATGACTTATGTGCATGCTAAGAATCCCGGAGATGTTAAGATTGAAGGACAATTGTATATTGGGAGGTCATTTAGGAAAGACAGTTATATAAAAATTGAGGGTATAACCTTTACGGGAGGAGCCTTATATAATAGTGAATATGTGTATATAAAAAACTCTGGTTTTAATGGACAATTTACTATCGGGACGAATGATCATGATTTTGGGAATAATTATAATTTAATAGAAGATGTTTGGATCTGGGCAAAAGATCAAAGGATTATTGCAATTAATTATCGGTCAAACCATAATATTTGGAGAAGGGTCGTTGTTAGGGGGGATGGATGTAATCTAGATGGTTGTCTTGGTTCAGGAAATCCTAATGTGGGAATCACTGTTTATGATAGTAGTAATATCTCATTACAAAATGTGATTGTTGTGGATAGAATTCTTAATGGGGGCAGTCCTTTTTCTGATTTTGCAAGTGCTCAACATACATCATCTGGATATTTCCAAGGACCTAATGAATGGCTTGGCACTATCTCACTAAATGCTCCAGATATAGGTTATGAATTTGGAGGAACAGATTACAATAATGACTATACTGTTAAAGCTGAAAATATTGTTGCTTGGGATAGTTCAAGTACTGGTGTAGATATAAACGGAGTAACATGGACTTCGGATAAAACAAGAGGGATACTTTTAGAAGGTGTTACTTCGGGAGTTAGTGGTTTTGACAGTATCAGATTAAGGAATGTTGAAGGGACTAATATTTTACGTAATGCTCTTTCTTATAACGCAGGAAGGTATGGTATTAATGTAGGTAATGTGCAAGTCTCTTATGTTGACATATTTGGTGCAGGAGAATCAGATTATTATCAATACTCTCCACAATGTACTCTTGGTTGTTTTTCATATGACCCTATTCAGGATGGCTCTTTAAAGTATATAACTAGAATTGAAGAAGGTTCTAATCTAAAAAGTGCTGGTTTTAATGGGAAAGATATTGGGGCTAATGTTATTTATAAATATGGTATTGAAGGGTCATTCTTTGGAGATGAAGGATATAATAGTCTAACTGAAAATATTCTTTGGCCTTGGCCTAATGAAGATAGAATAAAAAAAGAGATGTGTACTGACAGTGAAATCATAAGAGGTTTTTGTGCCGACGGTACAGGTCTCTACGACGGACCAATAACTCTTACCTCTTACATTTGGGAATATCTCGGGAATGAATGTCCGCCGGAAATTTGCAATTACAATTTATCAACTTGTACCGACGTTAACGGAACTTGTCAAACAGATTCTTGTAGTAATTATCAAGATTGCACATCTTTATCGGGAACTTGCTCGTCGGGAAACTGTTGTTCTGGAACTTGCACGGGATTAATTTGTACTGACAGCGACGGTGATGGATATAATGCTAGTCAGATTGGATGTGGAATTGCAGATTGTAATGATTTGAATTTATCTATTAATCCGGAAGCAACGGAAGTTTGTGGTAACGGCGTCGACGAGGATTGTTCGGGAAGCGATTTAGAGTGTCCTGTAAATGAAAGTGATGAAGAGGAAGAAGTTCCTGTTGTCGACGACGGTGGTGGGAGTTCAGGAGGTAGTTCTAGTGGTGGAAGTTCTTCGACTCCAGAGTGTGTTTTTACGAATGCTTTTTGGTCGGTAGTTTCAGCAGTTGAAGGTCAACAGGTTTCGTTGACGGTTGAAGGGACGGACTGCGACGGTGAGGAGATAGATTTGTTCGTGATTTGGGAAGATGATTTGATTGGTGATGATTCTGTAAATGAGAATCCGTCGACGGCGGGTTTTTCTGATGGGCGGGCTGTGTCGTCGTGGACAGTTGAGTATCAGGATGATTTTTTCGGGAATCCGGAATATTATTTTATTAGTACTTTAAAATCTGATTCGTCGGTGAAAATTGATTCTCGGGATTATTGTGATTTGTTGAGGGTTGATAAAGCGGGGAGCAATAGAATTGGAGGTTGTCCGAATTATGTTTGGACTGGGATTCGGTAGGGAGATTGTTTATGTTATTTACTATATCCCAATAATACTTAAATAGTCGTGGAAGTTTTTTTGGTTATGACGGATAAAATTTTTGGAGTAGCAGTTTATGCAAAATTATGAGTTGTTGATTGATAGGATTGTGAAGTCGGCAGGGT
>JBDROH010000006.1:0-8679 GCA_043810285.1 archaeon | reverse complement strand
AACAGCAGAAGAAATAGAAAATGAATTTGAGGATAATGAAAAAGAAACAGAAGAAAAAGTTGAAGCAGCTCTTTTTATTTCAGGAAAATTTCTTAATATCCAGGATTTAATTGTCCTTACAGATATAAATCCAATTATGTTAAAAGAAATACTTCACAAACTTGGAAAAAAATACTCCAACGGCGCAATAAGACTGATTGTAAGAAATAATACCTGGAAAATGGATGTTGCAGAAAAATACCATTCTTTAATAAATCGGCTTGCAACAGGCACAGCAGAATTTACAAGAGCAGAACAAGAAACTCTTGCAGTTATTGCTTACAAACAACCAATTAAGCAATCAGTAATAATCAAAATTCGAGGAAATAAAGCATATGAACATATTAAAAAATTTAGAGAAATAGGGTTAGTAAAAGCAAAACGCGTTGGCCACACTCTGGAACTCGTACTTTCTGAAGAATTTTACGAATATTTTAATGTTCACCAAAAAGATGTTTCAATAGAGAAAAAGTTAGTTGAGAGTCTTGAAGAAAATAAAGAAGGGAAATTCGAATAATGGAATGGCTAACTATTCTCTACTTAGTCTACACATTTATAGCATTTTATTTTTTATCAATATATATCTTAGTCTATATGCAGAATCGAAAACAAATCTATGAGACGGTTAGACCAGACAAAATTCGTTCAGTATCTATCGTAATCCCTTGTTACAACGAATCAGAGAGTATCGGTAAAAATATTGAAGCATTTTTGGCTTCAGATTATTCAGGCTTAAAAAAAATAATTGTAGTAGATGATTGTAGTACTGATAACTCGTATGAAATAATAAAACAATATGCAATAAAGCATCCAAGAGTTATGGCTCTTCGAACTCCAGAGAATACTGGGCGAGCAGCAGGTCCAAAAAATTATGGAGCAAAGTTTGTGAAAACAGAATTAATCGGATTCAGCGATGCCGATTCAATACCTAATAGGGATGCTATCTCAAAAATGATTGGACATTTCAATGATTCAAATATGGGTGCCGTAACCTCCCGAGTTTTTGTTGATAATCCTAAAAATTATTTAACGAGAATACAGGCAATAGAATATAAAATAATTGCATTTACAAGAAAACTTTTAGGGTTCTTAGATTCGATTTATGTAACTAATGGGCCATTGAGTATTTACCGAAAAAAGGCTTTCGACCAAGTTGGAGGCTTTGATATGAAAAATTTAACTGAGGATATTGAGATAACTTGGCACTTTGTTTCGAAGGGTTGGAAGGTTCAGATGTCTATTCCTTCAATAGTCCGCTCTTCTCCTCCAACAACTGTCAAAACTTGGTTCAAACAAAGAATTCGGTGGAACGTCGGTGGAATCCAAACAGTTGCAAAGTATCGGGGAAAATTCTTTCAATGCGGAATGCTCGGACTTTTCATAATGCCTTTATTTATATTTTCTTGGTTCATAGGAATAACTGGTCTATTCTTTCTTGGATATCGTCTAACAAATTATATTCTGATGAAATTTCTCGTAGCTAAATATTCTGTAGCCGCCCAAGTTGCATTGGTTTCAATGAATGATTTTAATCTTAATCCAAACATATTATTTATCTTTGGTATGTGCCTTTTTTCACTAGGGTTGCTTTATACTCTCACTGCATTGTATTACTCAAAAGAACAAGGAAGATTAACCGGTCATCCTTTCCGCGACATCTTTATATACTCTTTTTTCTATTTACTCATGTATCCACCGTTGCTAATTGTGTCATTCTACAAATACTTCCGTGGCTACAATACTTGGTAAAATGTTAAAAAGTAAAAAACATGTCTTTTGGGAAGCCCTTGTCATCACAATAGTAATTTTTCTAATGGGTCTATTTTTAGGGATGTTAATTGAAACAAGTAATTCAAGTAAAATAAGTAATTTGTATTTACAATCGGAAATAAGTCTTACAGATGCAATGGCTGTATCAAGACTGACCGAAGAATTTGATTTCGATTGTGACTCAATAAAGCAAGGTAATATAAATTTTGCAGATAGGATTTATACTGAAGCGAAACTTCTTGAAGAATATGAGGACTCCGGGAAATTAACTGATAATATGATTCTCCTTCATAAAAAATATGACCTTCTAAGGACGCTTCTTTGGACGAGTAACCAAAATTCTTTAGAGAGATGTAATAACTACAACCTTCTAGTTTATCTTTACGAATACGAATCAGAGAATATAACAAAAAAGGCTACTCAAAATGTTTGGTCAAAAATTATAATTGATGTAAAAATGGGAAATGATGATATCTTGCTTCTCCCCATAGCCGCAGATCAGAATCTAACTTCATTGAATCTGTTAATCAATGAACATAGTATCACACAATTCCCTGCATTAATAATTAATAATAACCAGATACTGTATGGTCTGGATAATGTTGCATCGATAGAAAAATTTCTTAATTGATATATACTTCCAAACACAATATTCTTTAAAAATACGCACTTTCTTCTTAACTCATGAGATGCACTATATGTAAAAGGGAGAGCGATGAAGTTAGATTGTTTGAAGGGATTTTGAAAGCGGAGATGGTTATGGTTTGTAAGGAATGTTCTGAAACGGAAGGAATTCCTCTGATTCGTAAACCTTCTGAAGAACAATTGCAAAAGGCGGATGAACGGTACTCTGTGCGGGAACGGATGGAGCGAATTTCTGGGATACGGGACACAACTGAGATAAGTAACGACCAAATTATTACTCAAGGAAATCTAGCGAAACTTCGGGCTCCTCCAAAGAAACAATATAATGATGATGTTTTAGATAATTATTATTGGACTTTGAATATTGCGCGACGAAGGAAAAAACTCAGCATAGGTCAACTTGCTGGGCTAATTAAAATAGATGCCAATATTTTACAATCTATTGAAAAAGGAAAAATCCCGGAGAACTTTCAAGAGATTTTCTTAAAACTTGAATCATTCTTAGGTATCCAACTTTTAAAGAATCATAAACCTCAAGTTCATTTTGTAAGGACGCGGGACGAAGAACAAGAAATTTTTAAATCAGTTAGGGAGAAAATGGAACACGCTAAATCGGATAAAACAACACATAAAGAAAAAGAAGAAGCAATTGAGCAAATCGCGAAAGGTGAATTTGATTTTTCAAGGAGAGATTCTTTGCAAGAAGTGACTCTTAATGATTTAATAGAAATGAAAAAATCTCGGGAGAACAAGAAAGTAAAAAGGAAAATTCAAATTCAAACCGATGCGATGCTTGGAGATGATATAGATTTAGATATTGATGAATTGTGATGTTCGAAAACTTATTCTAGGAAATTATATTTTATAAAATTTTTATCCTAGATACCTTAGTCGTCCAGGTCGTGGTTCATAAATCAAACCCTCTTCCAATAAATTCTTAATATCTTTATTAATCAAATCTGGGCTTGCTTCAATATCCATAATAATTGTGTCCACATCGATTCCCCCATCAGTTTCGGCACCTTTGATTTTTTCCATAATAGAATTTTTTAAACTTGAATCTCTACTTTCTTCTGTAGGCATATTTTTCCTAGCATTTTGAATTTCCAATTTTCTAACAAGCAACCATCTCGGATCTACTTTCTTAATCACTTCAGGAATCATATACAACTCCCCGTTCCACTCTCGAACATTTCCAATAATTTGTAAAGTATCTCCCTGTAAAACTTCTTTTAACGGTCCAATATCCTCGCCGAACGCCTTCAACTTTATCTGCCCTGACGCATCATCAACCGTCAAAGACGCAAACTGTTTCTCTCCTTCCTGAATATACTTATCGACACAATTCGCAAGAACATTAATTCGCACAACTTTTTTATCCCCTAATTCTAAAAATAAAAACTTCCCTTCGCTCATCATTGGTTTTCCTTTCAATACATCTCCAATCCGCAACTTATACGCGATGTTTCTTTTTCTCTGTTCTGTTAGTTCTCCTTCCATATTTCAAAAAAGATAGGTTGGTTTTTAAGGATTATTGGGGTTGAGTTACATTCTTTGAATATATCCTCTTCTAGGTCGAAACAAATCCCCTGACCTCAGTAACTTTCCAATTGCTTCATCAATATCGGCTACCTCAACTTTTCCTTTGAGTGCTTTCTCAACTTCCTCTAATGGAACCAGTTTACCTAACCTATTCTCCAACTCTTCAATCGCTTCACGAACTGCTGAGATTTTATTTCTCTCTGAAGCTGGATTTCCACTAATCCTGTCAATATCAATCGTTTTAGTTTCCTCGTCATAACCCACCTGCATAAGATAACCTTTGACTAAGTCAATCGCAACCCGTGCATCCTCGACGGTAACTTTCTTATTTAATCTCATTCGAGCATGTGCTTCTGATAAACGAACTAAAGCTTCTAACTGTCTCGCACCAATTGGAATCGGTCTATTCGGAGAATCTCCTATTTGTGGTTGATTACGTAATCCGACATAAAACTTTTTCATTTCATCAATCGCCTCGCTGGTCAAAACTGGATTATATTTTTGTTTTGTGTAAGAAATATATTTCTTAAGAAGTTTCTTATCAATCATTCCAGGTCTCACCTCTTGCTTATGCTCTTGTAAAACATGTGTCGCAATTGCCTCGTCCCGGTCTTTACTCGGAATGTCCCTCATAATAAAAATCGCATCAAAACGTGAAAGAAGGCTAGGTGGTAAATTTACTTGTTTAGGAATAGATTGTGTTGGGTCGAATCGTCCAAATTTTGGGTTGGCAGCAGCAAGAACTGAAGTCTGAGCCCTAAGTGTCGCCTGAACTGCGGCTTTGGAAATTGTAACCGTTTGCTGTTCCATCGCCTCGTGCATTGTCGACCTGTCTTCCTCATTCATCTTATCAAACTCATCAATACAAACTAAACCCTTGTTAGCGAGAACCATTGCCCCTGCCTCCAAACTCCAACCTTTCAAGAACTCATCTTTAACAACTGCGGCTGTAAGTCCAACACCTGTAGCCGATTTCCCTGAAACATATCTGGCCTTAGGAGCAACACTCGAAATAAAACTTAACATAACCGATTTTGCAACTCCCGGATCACCCACTAATAAAACATGGATATCTCCCCTCATAGCGGTTCCATCGCTTCTCTGCTTTTTGACTCCTCCAAACAATTGTAACGCCAGTGCTTTTTTAACTTCGCTATGTCCCCAAATCGAAGGTGCGATACTCTCTACCATTTTGTTAATCAAATCAGGGTCCATAGATATTTCTCTAATTGCCCGCTCATCTTCTTCGCTAATATCAATATCTTCAAAACTCTCTTCTAATGGAATAATATTATTTGCCTCAATCGCTAAATCAAACCGGGTAAGCATTGCTCCTGATGAAGAGGAAATTGCAATCTCTTTCAAGACCCCAATGATTCTAATTCGGCTACCTGGAGTAGTCCTCGTCTCCATCTTTGGGTCAACTAAGTCTTCTTTCAAAAATATTACCATCCTTTTAGGTTGCTCTCCACCCTTCAAATTATCCGATGCTTCTTCAATAGTCAAGACTTGTGCATCAACCATATCTTTGTTAATTTCCTTAAATCCTCCTCGACGACCGCATGAACATCTACTTGGCTCCTTAAACTTTTTATCTATTTGTAAAACAGAAATAATCGTTCCACAGCTCGGACACTCAAATTTTGCATTAGTAACTTGGGGTCGAACTTCTGACGCTTGTCGAACAATACCATCAATACTAATCATTTTTCCTAAGTGTTTTGCCCGAATATTTCTAATAAAAATTTCCTGCATTGGAGAAATACTCATGAATCTCGCCCTTGCATCATTAGGTGCCCACTCGAGCTCTTCTAAGGCAATTTCCAATAGTTGAATAGTTTCCTCTGGTCTATCAATTAATTGTTCTGCTAACATGGGTGAGTGGGATGAGAAATCATCAAAACTAATATGGACAATTTTTTCTCCGGCCTTAGCAACTTTACCAATCTGCTTTCGATTCATCTCGAAAAATTCTTTCGCGTCTATCAAAAACTCGTCTTGATTAATTGATCCACCTATTTGATCTCCTTTACCTTTATCCATATTTGAACAAGAAAACCTTTACTTAAAAATAAATCTATGTTCTAAAGCATATGTTAGTTATAAACAAACTCGCTCCGCCCAAAAATAATCTCTTCACTCGTTCGCCTATAAACTCCAATAAATTGTTTTCCACAGAAGACTGCAAAACTCGTTCCTTCCTCAAAACTAGGGGCTTTGATAATATCATTCAGAAATAAAGGTTTCCCAGTGAATAATGACTTAATTGCCCTCTTTTCAATCTGGACGAAGGGTAAAACTTTCTTAATTGCATCTTCTGTGGGAATAAGCATGTCCCTTAATTTCTTATCATTTCCATTTTTCCACTCATCAACTGCTTCCTTAAATTCATTCAAGTCATAGATTTTATCCTCACTAAAAATTCCTGCTACAGTTCGGCGTAACTCTCCCATATGTGCTCCTCCAATCATCTCCCCTAAATCGGAGCATAACTTTCGGATATAAGTTCCTCCCTCGACCTTGCATTCAAACAAAAAATCACGCCCGTTTTCGGACGCTTCTAATAAATCCCAATTATAAACTTCCCGTTTCCGCTCTTCCCGTTTTACCGCTGACCTGTGTGGCGGAGTCTGCAAAATTTTTCCAACAAAATTCTTATCAATCAACTTCTGTAATTCTTTTAGGTCTTGTTCTTTGTGCGTATGTAAAATTCCAACATAACTTTTGTCATGTTTGATAAAGTAACCTGCTAATTTACAGGCCCTTCCCAAAGTAATCGGTAAAACTCCAGTAACCTTTGGGTCTAACGTCCCCATATGTGATGTTTTTTTCAGTCCAAGTTGTCTTCGGATAAATTCCGAAATTGAATAAGATGTAGGCCCTCCTGATTTGTCTATATTTATCAAACTGAAATTAAGTAAATTTTTTAAGTCTTCCATAATTTAAAGCATCAAGAGGACTTTTTAAATTTTTAATTAAGAAATACATTAAGGGGTTTATCCTTTTTTGGTGTAGATTGTTCTCGATGGAAACGCGAAGTCTACGCCCTCTTTTTCAATCAGTTCTTTTATCTCTAAGTTTATCCTTTCCTGAACATCCATGTAAACATTATAATCGCTTGTATCTACGTAATAAACTACTTCGAAAGTTAGATTTGAATCTGCAAATTCTTTGAAGTGGACTCTATCTAGTGTTGAATGTTTTTCCTTCTTAATTATTTCTTCTACCATTTTCTTAATTTTTTTTAATTTTATAACGGGCGTTTTATATTCTAACCCAAAATTAAATACAACTCTCCGAGTGTTCATTTTTTTGTAATTGTTTACTCTTGTCGAGGTCAATTCACTATTTGAGACGACTAACTCCTGACCTCCAAGTGCTTGGATTCTTGTGGATTTTATTCCTATATGTTTTATCGTCCCCATATCTTCTCCAATAATTATAAAATCTCCTTCCTCGAAGGGCTTGTCAAAGTAAATTGTGAATGCAGAAAAGAGGTCGCCTAAGATTCCTTGTAATGCTAAGCCTACCGCTAATCCTCCAATACCAAGTCCTGCAATTAAGGGAGTTATTTCTATTCCTAAATTTGAAAGAACCATCAGAGAAGCTATAATCCAAATAGCCCCGGTTGAGATTAATTTTAAAACTCCAATCATAGATTCTTTTGAGGACTTGCCTTTTGCTTTTCGTTTCTCGCCATATTTATCTAGGAGGTTATTTGAAACATTGATTAGTCCTTTTGCTACATAGAACATCACAAAAATTAACAGGAAGATATTTAGTGTTTGATTTAGCGATTCAGGGAGACTTAGTGTTCGTGCTGAAAAATAAACTGCGAGATATACATAGAACGGCCAGTGTAGTCCTTCGATAAAATCTATCAAAAAATCGTCAATATGGTTTTTGGTTTTTTCTTTAATTTTTTTTAATGTGAACATAACTGAAGAACTAAAAAATTTGAATAAGATAAAGAGTGATAGAAATATTAATAGGGCACGCATATAATCTGAGCCATTATTGTTCTCTAATATTTTTAGAAAAAATCCAGTTATTGTTACCAGCTCCATTTCTAGAAGAGGCATTGTTTGTTTTTATAGGTTTTGATTTAGGCAGTATCTCCGAATCGAAATCAAGACAACACATTCCCGAATAATAATAGCAGAAGAGAAATAGGCAGTGCTGTTAGCTCATGAGTCACAATTTTCACAAGTTATCTATTTCTCTTCTGTCTTTGTCCATTGCTTGGACATTTTAGCTAGCTCAATAATAAATTTTTTAAATGGAACCTCGTCCTTGTAGAAACTAATCCAAATCGTTTGCAACATTTGTTCAAACATAAATAAAAAATATCTAATTTTCATATCTTTACTTTTGCATTTGATCGTCGCCTCATCCTGAACCCTAAATTGAGTTTCAATTCTCCATCGCTTTTTGTAAGTCACAACTAAGTTTTCAAGCAAAACCTCCTCGACGTTTGTAGCAAAAACCCAATCATAATTTTTCTCACTTTTTTTATAATATATTTGTTTCAAGAAAACTAAAATATTTTCTCCAAGATATTTACTAAAATTTTTATTAACTTCAAATTCATTATAAATTGCAATTTCTTCACCAGCCTCGAGAGGATAAAGAATGGATTTTTTATCTTGGTGTTTCGGAACAAAAATCAAATATGGATAATTC
>JBDROH010000005.1:0-5171 GCA_043810285.1 archaeon | reverse complement strand
ATATTTTCTCCAAGATATTTACTAAAATTTTTATTAACTTCAAATTCATTATAAATTGCAATTTCTTCACCAGCCTCGAGAGGATAAAGAATGGATTTTTTATCTTGGTGTTTCGGAACAAAAATCAAATATGGATAATTCATCTTTGTCAATTCGAACATTAAATCTTTATCATAAAATCCTCGGTCAAATAAAATCAATTCTATGTCGCCGACAAAATTTTTTATCTTCGATAAACAGTCTATAATTACGCTACTTTTATAATGCCCAACCCGAATCGGCAAACTTATCAAGGGTATCCTTTCAGGTATATCGTCGGAGATTATGCTACATGTGATAAATTTAAATTTTCCCATGACGGAATCTTTTTTTGTCCAACCATAAATATCAAATCCCTGAACGTCTCCGTAAAAATCCTCATCAGTATAATCGAATGCAAGCATAACTTTTTTCTCATTTAGTTTTAATTTTTTAGATAATCGCGAAATATAATTTAGATAGGCATCTCGTGTCATCATTGGAAAACATTCTTTTATCCGAAGATAGAGTGTATCTGCTTTATTGCTCACAGTTTCAATGTAAGTATTATGGGAGGAGGCTTCAAGGAGAGGACAGATTAATTCATAACCAGTTATTTCTTGCTTGTCATAAGAAAGATATAGGGAGTTATTAATAAAGTGTTTTATAATTCCTAAGTTAAACATTAGTTTTGTATTATTCATCGTCGGTAATAACAAGATACACTGTTTTTCCCAAATATTCTTTTGGGCAATCTACTTTCGCAGAAGTTCCAAATTTAGTCACCTTTCGCCTGATAAATCCAACTATGTTTTTCAGATTAAGCTTAGATTCCATATTTATAGATACTTTCTTCATATATCTAATAGATATCTTATATATTTAAGCCTTGTGTGAGTATTTAATAATTAAGAATTGCTTTCGGAGATACTGAGAGATTATTGGATTAAAAATCTTAAGTTCTAAATTACATTTTCTTCTCAATATCCATAACCCTTTTCAACTTAATCAACCGTTCCCGACCAAAAATTCCAGTTTTAATAAACTGCCCACCAAATCCGACGCAATAATCTGCAAGAGTGTCGTCCATTGTCTCTCCAGATCGATGAGAGAAAATCATAGTAATCTTATTTTTTTTACAGAAATTTACAACATCTCTAACTTCAATGATTGACCCAATTTGGTTAGGCTTAATTATCATTGCATTGATTGCTCCTCCATTCACTGCTCGTCGCACTAACTTTAAATTAGTCGTCGTCAAATCATCTCCAACAATTAAAATTCCTTTTTTAACAGCATTCAAAATTTCCTTAAACCCTGAAAAATCCTCTTCTTGTATTCCATCCTCAATATAAAAAAGATTATACTTCTTAATCAACCTCTCGATGTAATCTGCTTGATCTACCTTATCTCGAATCAAAGCTTTATTTTTGTAATTATAATAACCTTTATCGTAAAACGTAGAAGCTGCGATATCTAAGCCTATTCGCAGTTTGTATTTTTTCGCAACAATTTTCATAATATCAAGAACTTCTTCATTTGTTTTATTGGTCCTCCAAGCACCCTCATCATTTCTACCTCGTGCTTTTAATAATTTCCGAGCATATTCATAAGCTCTCAAATTTACCGTCGCTGCTCTCGAAAAAGTCTTTTCTTTAGGAATCAGTAAGAACTCTTGAAAATCTGGTCGCTTACCTTTAATCAACTTAGAATGCAAACCCCCTCCGATACAATTCCCGACGGGCATCGGCATTTTTGGTTTCAATCCCCTATTTACCTCATTGTTAATAAATTCCCAAAGTTCTTTGTTATTGTCGGCTGCTGCTGCTTTCAAGAATACACTCTCGAGGGCATAAGTTACATTTCCTCCAAATCTTCCATACCTCGTTTCAAATCTCCTTACTAACTCTACAACTATTTTCAAATCATCAATTTTCCTAATCATAAAATTTTTGTTTTCTAACCTTTTGCAAAAAAAACGCAACATCTTCATACTTCTATCAATCCCATTAGAATTATACGGCGGTACTTCATGTTTTCCTTTTGATTTTCCCGACGGTGCGGACACTTTAAACCGTCCTTCATAAGTTACCAATAAAATCTGCACAGTCCTCTCGCCACGAGAATTCTTTATAAAACTCAGTATCACTTCCCTAATAAACATACTAGTAAAACTAAAAGAACATTAATAAAACTTACTCTCCTTCTTCAGAACCGGCATCGTCCAAAATTTCTTCAATTTTAGATTCCTCGTCGGAATTAGCAAGTTCTAACATCTCTCCACCACTAGCAATATCCCTTTCTTCTTCTTTTTCAATTTGTTCTTTCTGGGCATCCGAAACATTAGTTTCTTCAACTTTCATCTTCTTAATGTCTTCCTCTTTTCGCTCAGGCATTGGTCTATTAACAGAGATAGGTAAAACTCCACTATCAAGTTCTTTTTCCGCAATAACTAAAGGATCATAATTAACGCCTTCTAATTCCTCTTCACTCATTTCCATTAAAATTGGTGCATCCATAGAAATTTGTAAGCCTCGAGCCCCAATAATTCGTGCCCGTTCATATTTTGAAAATTCATTAGTCATCATTTTATTTGAAAACATATTCCTTTACCTTAGGGAATAGTTCTGACCATTTATCCTCAACGAGCTTTAAAATATTTTGCATATCCTCAGTACTGATAATTCCCTCTTTTCCTTTTTGCATAGCAGTAATTCTTGGCTCGCCTTCATTATCTCCTACGGCGATACTTAATCTGAAGTCTGAAATAGCTTCTTCCTCTTTGCTAACATCTGCAACAATTTTATCTCCAATTTTATGGAAAGTCATATTGATGGACATAGATTCCTTGCATAAGGGCATAGGGTCGTCTGTGAACTTATGTTCCATAACATCTTTTTCTTGATCATAAACTGGCATCTTAGCATTTCCTAATGCAACCAATGCTGCTAATCCTGCTACATCTAATAAGTTCCCATCGTCATTAATTGCAATAATATCGACAAAAACTTGCCAAACTTTTTCACCTTCTCGGATACACAATTTCTTGAAATCAATAAAACCACTTTCTCGGATTCCTCTATCAATAACTCTCGCGAGTTCAATCGCAGTGATTCCAGGTCTACCAATATCAAACTGTTGCGATGCCATTGGGTGCAATTCAGCACTAGTCATAAAAGTTCCTGCATCTGGAGAATCAGGATAAGGAGTTGTTACAGCTAAATGAACTCCTGCATAAACTTCAGTTTTTCCGAATTTAACTCTTACTGAAGATGCTGCAGAAGGACTGATTCCCTTCTCTACAAATATCTCTCGATAATCTTTAGAACTTCTACCATCAAATCGCTTATCTTCAGCTAAATATTCTTTAATCTTCTCTTTCTGCAAATTAGGAATTATATAATCACTCATTTTCATTCTCCTTGTTGTTTATATTTTTAAGAGCACTTATTTGAACCTTTAGTATCTCCTCACAAGCTTTCTTTCCCATTTCGATTGCCTTAGACAATTCAGCAGATGAAATCTTTCCGTCTAGTTGTAATAGTGCAATTCCTTTTGTTCTAGAAGTAAAGGCCATAGGAATATCTGTAGCTCCCTCGCCGTCGTGGAAATCTTCTTCGGCCTTATTTACGTCAACTAATAATGTCTTGTCTGCTTTACCTACTGCAATAGCGGTGAGCATTTCCTTCATAGGAATTCCTGCATGGGCCAAAGCAATAGCTGCTGCATTTAATCCTGCAACTCTAGTTCCAGCATCAGCTTTAGGAATTTGGATAAAAACATCAACGACTGTATTTGGAAAATCGCTTAAATCAACAACCGAACTCAAAGCCCATTCACAAACTTTAGAAATTTCCTCACTTCTTCTCGATGGCCCTGGTTTAATTCTGTCTCCTACAGAAAACGGCATCATACCATAGTTAACTCTCAATATTCCTGTCTTAGGATTCTGCAGATGTTGTGGATGAAGTGTTCTCGGTCCTCGAACAACAGCAATCGCTTTAGTCCCTCCAGTTTCAAAACTAGCACTTCCATCGGAAGAAGGAACAATTCCAACTTTTGCGATTATTGGCCGAACCTCATCAACCGCTCTTCCATCAACTCTTTCCATATACAAACTTTTCTTAACTGCCATTACTCTTCGCCTCCATCAGTATTTTCTGCAATAATCTCGACCTTATCAACCTTCAATCCAAGTTGCTCAATAAATTTTTCAACCTTTCCAGTTAACCCATTAACTGTAGAGTAATCCGCAATAAATTCTATAATTTTTTTTGTAGCAATTTCACTATCAGAATCTTTTCCAGAAATCCAAATCTTTCCATTCTGTCCTACTGTAATTTCACAACCTACTGCCTTCTGAATAAGTTTAACCATACTCCCTTCTTTCCCAATAATTCTTGGAACCTTGTTTGAATTAATCGAAATAATCATCCCACCCTCAATTTTTCCGAAACCTCTCATTTTCATAGAGACATCGATTCCTCGAGGTTTAACATCCCAAACCTTAAGAATAACCGCCTCTCCAAAGTCTAAATATTCTCTTAATTCGTTTCTATCTATATATCTTGGTACTTCACTAACTGGTAAAAACGCATTTTGTGCTCCTCCGAAATCAATCAACCACCCGTTAAATGTGATATCTACAATGGTTCCGATAATTGTATTACCTCGTCTTGGATAATAAGCTCCTGAAATTGGGACCACTCTAACGTGTTTCTCATAAGTATCTACAATTCCGTATCGTCCTGCTACAACTTCATTACCGTCTCGATAAGTGCCCTCGCCAGGCAGAAATTCGTTTCCTGTCACGATAACCTCGCCGGGTACAACAATTTGTCTTCCTTCCATAATCATTTGTTTAGATAATCTATAATTTATAATGCTTTATCAATTTTTCTTATCTTATGATTATTTTTTGTAAAAATGCTTTATAAAGTTTTCTGCTAGAACCAGTATCTCCGCAACCCAAACCTTCTTCACTAGCTCACACTAAAAAAACCAAGACAAGATATCTATGAGCTCCCATAACATAATTAACTCGGGATTACGTTATGATAGTTCTTGTCTTCTTTCGTCCATTTTTTAGACACCTTTGAAAGGGAAATCAAAAATTCTTTGAATGAACATTTATTTCTATAGAAACTAATCCA
>JBDROH010000004.1:0-8084 GCA_043810285.1 archaeon | reverse complement strand
GGAAAATCGTACAAAAAGATTGTTGACGGAGTTTTGCTTGTGAAAGAGATAGATGTCAAAAAAATTCTAAAAATATTTCGTGAGAATGAAATTAGCCCTCGTGTGTTCAAGGTTGCTTAAATGAATTATGCAACACAGCAGATAGAATACATGTCACCCCACAATACTCCTATAATTATATAAATAAAACTTCCCTAAAGTATCTATGGAAATGGGCATAAAAGTTGGAGACTTAATGACGAGAAACTTTGTTTACGTTACTCCAGAAACTAATCTAAAGGAATGTGCAAGAACGATGGTTAAGAAGCGAGTTGGAAGTTTAATCGTCAGAGAAGAGACGAAACTTAAGGGAATTTTAACCGAGAAAGACATTATTTGGGCAATTGTAAAAAAATCTAAGGAAGACCTAAAAAATATCTTAGCAAAAGATTTAATGAAACGAAAGGTTATCACAATAAAACCTGGAGATGACATAATAGATGCAATGCAAAAATTCAAAAAGAAAAAAATTCGAAGACTTCCCGTCGTGGAAAATGGAAAATTAATTGGAATGCTCACTCTAAAAGATGTCTTAAGAATCGACCCAGGACTTTTTCAACTAATTGCAGAAACAATGAAAATTAAAGAAGAAACCTCAAAGCTAAACCGAAGTAGTATTAATGCTCCACGAAAACAGGGCATCTGCGAAGAATGTGGAGAATTTGACATCCTATATCACGACGACGCCCAATGGCTCTGTGACAGTTGTTATAATAAAAGATAATACGCCTCCATTCATAATTTTCTAACCAAAAACATTTAAATATCCTTTTAGGTCCATAATATGAATGGCAGAGAAAAAAGAAGTGTACAAACAAAAGCTCAAACAAAAAGGCTATTGGAATTATGTAGACCTTTACAATTTTTGTTTCGATTGGTTGAAAGAAGAAGGTTACAATGTGCAAGAAAAAGAATACGTAGAAAAATTGTCTAGTTTTGGAAAAGAAATCACTCTAAACTGGGAAGCCAGCAAAAAGGTCACAGATTATTTCAAATATGTAATTAATGTCAAATGGCATATCTTGGGAATGAAAGATGCCGAAGTTGAACAAGATGGGAAAAAGGTTAGTACAAATAAAGGAGAGGTCGCAATAACTATCCAAGCAACATTGGTTCGAGATTATGAAGAGAGATGGGAAAATAAGCCTATATGGAAATTCTTGAGAGGGATTTATGAAAAATATGTTATTCGGACAACAATGGATGAATACGAAGAGGATCTTGAAGATACTGCAAAAGAATACCTTCGAGACGTTAAAGCATTTTTACAAATTGGCGGTCGTTAATCAATCTATAGTTTTGAATCACAACAATCTTTATAAAATAATTGGCGCTATTTCTTTATGAATAAATTATTATTGCTATTAATCGGGATAGGGTGTCTAACTTTTATTTCTGCTTTAGACATTTCAGAACAATATGACAATAATGTAATCGTTAGAGATGTAGATAACCATATTGATTTAATATTAACAATAGCAAACGCATCACAAGGAACTTATAATATTTATACTCTCGCGGATGTCTCGATAAAACCTTC
Source organism: archaeon (assembly GCA_043810285.1). Lineage (GTDB taxonomy): Archaea > Nanobdellota > Nanobdellia > Pacearchaeales > GW2011-AR1 > JAGVXH01. Next base: position 6,505 of record JBDROH010000004.1, on the reverse strand, counting down.
AGAAACATTTACAATCCAAGAGGAAATAATAGAAAAAACATTTACGCTAATGCCGACTGAAAATCTTGATGTAGAAGGATATTATACTTTCACTTACACATTAAACTATAGAGGTATAGAAAAAATAGATAAAAAGTTTACAATCAATCTGCTAAACTTAGAGGACGTTCTAGAAATAAGTTCAGACTCCATAAATCCCGAATCGGATAAAATAATTTTTTATATTCAGAACAAAGAAAATGTTGAACTAAAAAACCTTACTGCAACATTCTCTTCGATTCTTTTCGATATAGAAAAAACCTTTGATATAGGTCCAAAAGAAAAATTGGAGATCTCCGTCGACGTAGATAAAGATAAGCTAAAAAAAACAAAAGCTGGAGTATATATAATTCAATCAGTATTTCAAACAAATAAAGGAACAAGAAAAATAGATGGAAACTTATACCTTGGAGAAAAGAAAGGAATTTCCTCAATAGAAGATAAATCAGGCATTCTAGTTACAACTGAGATAGTAACTAAAATAAACTCTGGAAATGTATTGGAAAATGTTCAAATAACATTAAGACGAAATATTTTTTCAAGACTATTCACGAGTTTTAATATCGAACCAACAATTACCGACAGACAAGGGTTAATTATTGAATACACTTGGATTAAAGAACAACTTAAACCTGCAGAAGTCTATACAATAAAAGCAAAAACAAATTACCTATTTCCATTTTTCACCATTCTCTTCGCAGTTCTAGCACTTCTAGCACTTAAAAGATTCAGCGAAACAAAAATCGAAATTATAAAATCTGTTTCACATGTAAAGACTAAAAATGGAGAATTTGCATTAAAGATTACTTTAAGTCTAAAGGCAAAAAAAGATATAGAAAATGTGACACTTATGGATAAAGTTCCAGCAATTGTGAAAATTTACAAAAATTTCGGGATAGTTAAACCAGATAAAATTGACACAGAGAATCGAAGAATTAGTTGGCATATCGGAGACTTAAACGCAGGAGAAGAAAGAATCCTTACTTACATTGTTTATTCAAAAGTAGGTGTAATTGGCAAATTCTCACTTCCGGAAGCGTTAGTAGTATTCGAAAAGAACGACCAAATTCATGAAGTAGAATCAAATAAAGTTTTCTTTATGAGTGACCAAATTAAAGGCAACTAATTTTTATACTCTAATTTTCTTCTGAATATATGAAAGAAACAGTAACTCCTGCAAAAATAAAATTCCAGGTTGAAGATTTTATAGTCGAAGAAATTGGAGATAACTGGATTTGCAAAATTTCTAAGGAATTTACTCAAAACTTAACTCCTGATTTAACTGGTTTAGATTTAAACAATCCTCGAGAATTTCTCTGGTGCGAAATGGAAAAACAGAATATCGACCATCTTCAGGCAATCAAAGAATTAGCAAGACTAATCGGTAAGGGTGTTGATGCAATAGGGTACGCCGGAACAAAAGACAAAAAAGCATGGACCTCACAAAGAATCTCAATCTTTCAACCAAACATTGAAAAAATAAAAACATTTCATCACCCAAATATTATCCTTAAAAATTTCAAATGGAATAAACGAAAAATTAAAATGGGCTATCTCGAAGCAAACCATTTCAAAATAACTTTAAGAGACATCGACAAAAAAGAAGCAATAAAAATTTCTTCATCAATTCGTAAAAAAAACTGGTTCCCAAATTACTTCGGAACTCAACGATTCGGCTCACTAAGGGGAAACAATGTTAAAATAGGAAAATTAATTCTCAAAAGAAAATTCGACGAAGCTGTTTGGACAATTTTAACAGATGTCGGAAACGAGCAATCAGAAGTAATATCTGCAAGAAAAAAATTGAAACAGGAAAAAGACTTCTCCGCCGCGGAAAAATACTTTCCCCCCTATCTTAAACTTGAAAAACAAATCTTATTTTATCTAACAAAAAATCCTGAGGATTTTTTAGGAGCAATAAAAAAAGCAGAACGAAAAAACATTTTAATGTTCATTCACTCAGTTCAGAGCAAAATCTTCAATGACATATTAGAACAAGCACTAGAAGAAAGGATGGATTTCACAAAGGAAGGTCAAAAAAGCTGTTTGCTAATGGGATACAAAACAAGATTCTTTAATGGACGCCTCGGAGAAATAGAACAAAAAGTTCTTGCAGACCACGACCTAAAACTAGAAGATTTCGACATTCGAGAAATTCCCTACCTTCGAATCAAAGGCTCGTTCCGAAAAGCGATAACAGAAGTAAAAGATTTAAAAGTTGAAACAGCTGAAGACGAAAAATTTTCCAACTCCAAAAAAATAATTCTTGAGTTTACTCTTCCAAGCGGAGTTTATGCAACAACTTTCTTAGAAAATTTTTTTAGTCTAGACTAAAATAAAACTAACAAAACTTATAAACTTCTTAGACATAAAACTCCATGAGAGAGTCGATAAAAACGGGTGTAAGTTTCGGAATAACATCTGGAATAATTACAACATTAGGTCTAATGGTTGGACTAAATGTTGGAACCGGGATAAAATTAGTAGTTATTGGAGGTATTCTAACCATCGCTATCGCAGATGCCTTTTCAGATGCTTTAGGAATCCATATCTCCGAAGAATCTCGTCATCGAAACGGACAAAAAGTTATATGGGAATCAACAATTGCAACCTTCTTCACAAAACTTTTAGTGTCTTCTTCATTCATAATCCCCTTAATATTCTTCAATTTATCTCTCGCAATAAAAATAAATCTCATATGGGGATTTCTCCTCTTAGTAGTATTCAACTACTTTTTAGCAAAAATGCGGAACGAAAGACCTCTAAGAATCATAATAGAACATCTCTTAATAACGACAATCGTAATCGTGATTACCTATTTTGTAGGACTATTTATCTCAACGAAATTCTTTTAAAATTAAGGGATCGAACTCCCGACCGAAATCGGGAGCCTGATAAAATTACTTAAGAATGTTAGTTTTTAAAACTTTTGGATTACTACTCGCTTTCACAAACAATCGCCCTTGAACGAACAACCGTTTCTCCAGAAAATTTGTTTAATCTTCCCTTAATCATCCCGTAATGTTTTATAATTCCCCCATTATTTGTAACATCTCCATAAACCATTCCATGAAGGAAAAATGTTCCTTGCCCTTCTACAACTACGTTCCCCCTAATAATCCCATGTAATATCAAAGTAGAACTCCCTCTAACAAAAACATCTCCACAAACCATTCCATGGATAACCGCAACTTCCGAATCCTTCAACTCCAAATTACCCTTCAATTCATCATTAATTTCAATAGGATTATCCATATATAATTAATGTAAACCTAGTATAAATAAGTTTCTACTTTAAAATTTATACTACAATTATATGTAAAATATTACCTCTTTTTTTGTCGATTTTTAACTATCCTTCTTATAATCACTATTGCAAAAACCAAAAAAACTAAAATTATTATCACTACATAAGAAATATCACTATCTACAATACCATCTACTGCAAAACCAGAAATAATATTTGAATCGTATATAATAGAACTCTCAACCAATGGCTTCTCTTCTCCCTGATTAATAACAGATAGTTTCAATAACCCTGAAGGAATACCATCCTTAATTTCAATAATAACTTCTTTATCAACCGACTCCCCTCCTACCAATCTAATCTCCTGCATCTGCTCGGCTACTTTCTCCTTATCAGAATAAGCTGAAAAAACCAAACTCGAAACCAAATCAAATTCTGATTCAGCTAGATATTTAATCAAAATTTCATTACTACTTTTTAATACAATTTCTGAAAATTCTATAACTAAACTAGGTTTAACAAATACTAGATCCAATGGAACCGATTCGCTACCTTCTAAACATTCCAAGGAGAGTTCTAGATTTTTTGAATCTATAGGAAGAGTTAGTATAAAACCAAATTCCACAATTTCCCCAGATGCAATATTCTTAATGTCTGTAGAAGAAAACCACAATTTCTGTTCTTCAGAAGTTTTTAATTTACACTTATTCACCGACCTTACTCCATTATTTTTAACGATGAGTTCCAAAGATTTTTCTTCTCCAAGATACATTATAGCTTCTATAGGAGTTAATTCTAAATTCATTATAGTTGACGAAGAAAAATATCCTCCACCACCTCCACCACCTTCTTCACTAGAGGGAACAGAAGGACTAGCGGGTATTGAGATATCAACACTAAATATAGAATTAGTAACATTCAAATTTCCAGCAGAATCATTAGCATAAAAATTTAATACAAAGTCCGCATCAATTGTAACATTGAAAGTAGCTGAACCAGAACAATTTACCGAAGTATTTACAATCTCCATACTTTCCCCACGATAAACATTATACCAACAACTATCTAGATGATTATCCAAAACACTAAAACTTAATGGTATTCCAGTTCTCAAAGTCTTTCGCCCAGCTGGCTCACTGATACTTACACTAGGATTCACACCATCTACATAAAATGTTTTATTTCCGTTAAACGCCGAATTTCCAATAGAATCATTACATCTTACACTCCACAAATAATCGCCATCACTCAAATTTAAAATAAAATTATTAACAACTCCATTTGTAGGAGAATAAGCTATTTGATTCAATGCAAAACTCCCATTAAAATTACCCCATAACTCACAAGAATCTAAATCTATATCTGTAGGAATATAATCAAAAGAAATATTCTCGCCATTATTAAAATAAACATCAATAGGAGAACTTAAAATAATCGTCGGAGCTCCAACCTCAACACTAAAACTTACACTATCTTCTGACTCTTCTCCCTGACTATCATTTGCATAAATAGTTAAATTGTAATCTCCACTACTCGGAACATCAAAACTTGTATTCGCACAACTTGGAAGAACAACATTAGACCCTCCATTAATATTATACCAACAAGATTCTAGATTATCGTCAGTGTCAAAAGCAATAAAATTCAAGGTTAAAGATTCATTATCACCATAAGTCGCACCTTGTTGTGGGGAGATAATAGTCATTGTAGGAGCAATATTTACCAATTCATAATCTATTGAAACACTTTTAAGTAAAGGAGTGACACTCACATCAGGACTTGAAAAAGTCACTTTATATTGGAAATATTGTCCAATTAAATTTATGTTATTCAAATCAACACCTTTCCAAATTCCATCAGAACAATCAAAAGAAGAACAATTCCTAACTTGATAAGTAAGATTAGTATTCTTCAACATAGAAGTAAACCCTTTATTATTAGTGGTAGCTCCTGCATTAAAATCTCCAATATTAGAAAAACTAATTCCGGCATCAGTAGATTTCCAAACATCTCCGGAAGGATCAATAATAAAAATGTTATCCTCACTATCAACCATAATTGTTAATCCATCTTGATCGTCACTAAACAAATCATTTATCTTAACCCACGTAATTCCGGCATCAGTAGATTGATAAATATCCCTATTGGATAAAATATACAGGTAACTATTTGAATCTGAATCCATGTCATCTATAAGTGTTCCTCCATAATTAATTGTCTGATGAATCCATGTAACTCCTGAATCTGTTGAAACCCAAACATCATCATCAGCATCAGAAATAAAGATAGAATCGGAAAAATTCACTGCAATTCCTTTGGCATTACTAGAACTCCCTCCATTAAAATCTCCAACATTAGAAAAACTAATTCCGGCATCAGTAGATTTCCAAACATCTCCACTTCCATCAACAATATACAAAAAATTATTGCTATCTGAATCAATAACCAGCCCATTATTACCGTCATCCGGATTAAAATCTCCATTTATTACAATCCAAGTAATTCCTAAATCTGTTGATTTGTAAACTTGTTGATTAAGTAAGATATACAAATTACTATTTTTATCTTCGGCCATATCAGCGGTATAAACTCCTCCTCCATAACTATCATTTATCTTAATCCAATTAGCGCCTAAATCTAAAGAAGAATAAACTCCTCCTGAACCGTCCACTGCAAATAAAACTTCTAAGTTAGGTTCGTTATAGACAGAAGTCAAATTATTCCAACTCGCCTTGCTACTAGCATCAAAAACTTTAGAAGTATAAGTTCCAGTTAAATTTTCTCCCGCTAAAACAACAGCACTTCCATTCCATATCGTATTTGTATAATCTCCCTCATCAAAAATTGACTGATTACTAGATTCAAAAACAGCAAAGCCAGTAATACCTCTCAAGTTTAAAATCCCAGAAAGATAAAATAAAACTGTAAACATAAGACCAACAAAAATCAAAAGCATCCCTCTTGCTACAATATCTCTTTTCCTCATAAGATTAAACAACCAACACCCTATTTAAATTTTTTTAATAAATTCGTTACTACATCTTTTTGGAACATAATCTGAAGAAATACGCAAAGATTTTTCAGTATCTCCGCACATGATTAATTACTTCTAAATTACTCCAAAAGATTTATAAATATAACCTATCTAATAGATAAGTATGAAAAGGGTCAAGATAATTGAAAAATCAACACTCATATTAAAAGGAATAAAATGTTTTG
>JBDROH010000003.1:0-3621 GCA_043810285.1 archaeon | reverse complement strand
GGCTCTGTTGAAAATCTCTAAGAACCTAGCTCTAAGTTATGGCTTATGGCCTTACAATAAATCTCAACTTTCAAATCTTTGGCTCTCTTAGCTAAAACTGATCCGCCATACTTTCTCTTAAGACTTCCAAATCCACTTTCGATTAAACTTCTTTGATGATATTCCTCGTCGGTATAACTTTTTAGTTGTTTTTTTCTAGCCCAACCCTTCCTAGTTTTCTTTTTTGGTTTGATAATTGTTTGAATATTTTTCTCCAAACAATAATAATGCAGATGTTCTGCATCGTAACCTCGATCCCCATAAAATCTTCTAACTCCTTTTTGATGTCTTAAAAGAAGCTTCGCATCTTTTATATCATGTCTGGGCTTTGACCTAATTTTCAATCTTAGAAACTTCTTAGTAACTAGATCGAACAAGGCAGAAAGTTTGCCAAATCGTTTAACTGGTTTTTTGCGATCAATCCTTTTGATGTAATGAAAACTAGGATTAGTTCTACTAAATCCTGTTCCATCAATCGCTACTTTTCCAGAGGTTTCTCCGGCAGTTAGTGTTAACATATTTTGCCAAACAGTGAGGGGAATTCGCTTTCTAGACTTACAAAGAGCAGAATAAGTTGGAACCTTAATTCCCAGCAAATAAAGTAATTTAGATATTCTTCTAAAAGAACATTTTAATGTTTCTTTTAGTAATAATGCGCATGCATGATGCACAAATTTATACTTTTTTGGCCCAAAATAATGTAAATAATGCGGGCAAGAAAGTTGTTTTAGCAAGCCGTTAAGCTTTTTAAGAATTTTCACTTCTTTTTTCATGTAATACCTCTCAGTATTACAAGGTCTTCAGGGATTAAGTAATTTTTCCCTGAGGACTTTTTCAACAGAGTCGTCTCTACCAACAAACTTATAAACCAATAATTCTCCTCAGTTGTACGTGTCAGGTGCGGGGCGGGAAACCGTAGTAGCAAAAACTCCTGAACGGAATTATACACTATTAAAATGGTAAAGAAAACAGAAGAAACTACTGAGAACAATTCAGAAAAAGAAAAAAAGGAAACCGAGATAGTTAAGACAGAACTTGTTGGAGAAAAAAAGGAAGACCAGACGATTTTAACTCCTCTTGAAGATTATATTAAAACCGCCTCGTATTTGGGAATGAAAGTTATTACTCCGACGATGAAAAAATATGTCTATCGAAGGCGACTTGATGGTCTTGCGATTTTGAATACACTTTTGGTTGATAAAAAATTGGCAGACGGAATAGACTTTATCAAACAATTTAATCCAGAAGATTGGACATTAGTTTGTAAAAGAGAGGCTGGATGGCGTGGTGCTAAAATGTTCCAAGAGTTAACTGGAGTTAGAACCTTTACTAAAAAATATCCTTCAGGAATTTTAACTAATACAAATTTAGATAATTTTGTCGAGACGAAGATGATTTTAATTTGCGACCCGTGGTTAGATAAAAATGCCTTGGCTGATGCTAAAAATGTGAGAATCCCAGTTATTGGACTTTGTGATACCAACAATCATACGGCGGATATCGATGTTGTAATGATTGGAAATAATAAATCTAATAAATCGCTTGGACTTTTTTTCTGGTTGATGGCTAGGGAATATATGAAAGCACATAAGATTGATAAGCCATTGCCAAGCCTTGAAGATTTCGTTGGAGAAGAATTAATTTTAGAAGAACCACGAAAGAAGAAGTTAGCTAGAGAAAAGAAAGAACAAGAATTGAAATCTGGAGAGGGAGCTATCGAAGAGAGAATGAGGGCCTTAGCAGAAAAAGCTGACGAAGAAGCTAAAGAGACTGTTGAGGATGAAAGTATTAGCGTTAGTGAAGCAGCAGCAGAAGGAGTTTAGTTAGGTATTCAGATTTCTGTAGATGATAAAATTTATATAGAGGTTTTTTCTTAGATAACTTATGGGGATAAAGAAGCAGTTTGCAAAAATTAAAGAAAATTGGCTGATAATTGTTTTAGCGATTGTTTTATTTTTGTTTATGTCTGGCGGAAGTGGATTTTTGAGTAGTGTAATTACAAATAGCGGACTTGACAAATTAGGGTTTCTTGGTGGAAATGAAATGATGAGTTTGGAGAATTCAATTAGAGAAGGTTATTATCCAGGATCAGTAAGTTCCGATTTCGCACCAGGAGTTGAAGAAAGAAAAATGATTAAGACTGCAAGTTTGTCGACGGAGATTAAGAGAGGATTATTCAAAGATGCAGAAATCAAATTAAGAAATATAATAACTTTGTCGGAAACTTATTTATTGAATGAACAAGTGAGTAAACAAGGGGACAAAAAGAAATCCTATTATTATGGATCTTACCAATTGAAGGTCGACACAGAAAAATATGATTCTGTGATTTCTCAGTTGAAAGAAATAGGAACTGTAGAATCGTTTAATGAGAATACCTACGACGTTACGGGGAGATACACAAATACTGAAATAGAAATTGAAGTAGAAAAGCAAAGACTTTCAAGATATGAAGAAATTTATAATGATGCAAAAAGTGTGAGCGATCAAATTGATTTGAGTGATAGAATTTTTAATCAAGAAAGAACAATAAAATATCTTGAAGATTCTTTGAAGAATATTGATCAAAGAATTGATTATTCAACCATCTATTTTTCAATGAGTGAAGAACGTTCAGAGTATTATGATGTTGTTTTTGTAAAGTTCTCTGCTTTAGTAAAAAGTTTCGTTGGAAGTTTTAACAATTTGATTCAAATTATTTTTGTTTTAATTCCTTGGATGATTGCTTTAGTGATTATTAGATTTGGATGGAAATTTTTTAAGAAGAAGTAATATTAACTAACCTCTAATTATTATTTCGTTTAACCGTCGATAAAAATTTGTTAATTAAATAATAATTCTCATAGATAAGATTTTTCTCCTCGGAAGCAGAAAACTTTATAAATGGACTTTTGCCCGTAGTATTGTAAAATGAAAACTTTGGAGATAATATCCAAAGCTTCAATTAATAATTTTGAGGCTAGAATGAGTGCTCGACGATTCAGTCGAGTGTGATGATGATCAATTCTAGTTATGTCTTAAAGCAATGGAGCGATCTTTCTAACTAATTATTATTTGATTCTGTGAATTTGAATTGAATAGGAACATCAGTGCGATGTCATTTGAAAAATTATTTAGATATTATATACATTGATTTATATTAATAGCAAATTTCAAGAGGTTACCTTTAATCTTTTGAAAGCAAAAAGGATTTGATTTTTCGAAATCATAAAAAACAATTTTGTTTAATTCCAGTTTATCCTGCTGGAGGATGCAGCTATTTGGTTTGGGTTTAGACATGCAAGTTTTTTGCCGTCGTAAGATAGGTGAAAGCAAACTGCTCAGTAACACGTAGATAATCTACCCTTGAGTTAAGGATAAGCACGGGAAACTGTGTCTAATACTTAATAGGGGATTCGACCTGGAAAGGTATTTCCCTGAAACTCGTGCTCAAGGATGAGTCTGCGGATGATTAGCTTGTTGGTGGGGTAACTGCCTACCAAGGCGATGATCATTACGGGCTCTTAGCGGAGTTGCCCGGAGAAGGAATCTGAGACACTATTCCTAGCTCTACGGAGTGCAGCAGTCGCGGAACTTTTACAA
>JBDROH010000002.1:0-3356 GCA_043810285.1 archaeon | reverse complement strand
TGTCTAAAAAATGGACGAAAGAAGACAAGAACTATCATAACGTAATCCCGAGTTAATTATGTTATGGGAGCTCATAGATATCTTGTCTTGGTTTTTTTAGTGTGAGCTAGTGAAGAAGGTTTGGGTTGCGGAGATACTGATTAGATAGTTAATTTTATATATGGTGTGAATTTGACTAATTAATGGAATTTTGTCCGAAGTGTGGTACGTTATTGATGATGAAAAAAGCGAAATTTGGTTGTCCTAGATGTAGTTATTCTGCTAAAGGAAAAATTACTATGGAGATAAAAGAAGAAATTGCAGACCGATCGATTGTTGCAGTTGTGGATGAAAAAGAGATTGATATCTATCCCGTTACAGATTATAATTGTAAGAAATGTAAACATAAGAAATCTTATTTTTGGATTAGGCAAATGAGGGCTGGAGATGAGCCGGAATCGAAGTTTTATAAGTGTGTGAAGTGTAAGAATATTGTTAGGGTGGATGATTGACGAAACCTAAGGTTTCCTATAAGTAGCTTCCCCAGATTGCGATAATTTAAAATAAATTTTTCATTTGATTTTTGTTGCACAAAACTCTTGCGTGAAAAATAAATTTTAAATATCGTATTTAATGCAAATTAAAATTTTTTTACGTCGCCGTCCATCAGAAATGGACACCTGCGACTAAAATTTTAATTTGCGGGCTTGGGCAACAATCCCACAAGTTTTTAAATGAATTTCGCTCAATTAAATTAATGGCTTCGTAGCTCAGCCTGGTTAGAGCACTAGACTCTTAATCTAGGTGTCGGGGGTTCAAATCCCCTCGAGGCCATACTTAACAATGGTAGAAAATATAAGATTTGAAAAGGTATTTTGTATAGGTTGCGGAGAAGTTTATGACCTAACTGATCCATATTTTACTGAAGCTCCATTAGAAAATTGCGGAGAATGTGGTGTAGATGTTTTTGTTAACCAATCTAACAATCCCTCCAAGGGCTTTATTTCCTATGAACATTATTGGGGAACTAAAGAGATCGTCCCAGAACGCTTACAAGGAGCATTACAAAAGATGATTTCAGAAGAATTTACTCTTTAATTTAATCTCCAGCCCGAACAGTCTTTCTGTAGGGATGACCTGAGTTTCTCGGCCTTCAGCCTGGTTAGAGCACTAGACTCTTAATCTAGGTGTCGGGGGTTCAAATCCCCTCGAGGCCATTTTGTATTTTCGAAAATAATCTAATGTAGGTATCTTTAATCTACAGGAGGTTTTTAGAATTATTAAGCAACTAATTTTCTTATCGCTTCGATGTTTTCCGCTACGTCAGTTCCCTTTTTTGTGAGTTTGATTATTTTGATTCGTCCTTTTTTCTCAAAGCTGACGAGTCCTAGTTCTTCGAGGTTTTGTAAAATCTTTACGGCGTGAGAATATGTGCAGTCAACTTCCTTTGCTAATTGAGAACCGTATTTCGCTCGTGAAACTTTTTTCAATGCTATAAGCATTAATGCTGGTTTTCTTCTAAAAAATAAATCGAAATTGTCTCCCATGATATATAGTTTCTAATGTATATATCAAAGTTATAAATGGCTTATAAGTCTTTCTCTGAAAATTCGTCCACATCCAGTAGATACAAGAATTTAATCGAGTGACAGAAAATTTTAGAGTAGTAGCAGTTATTTATAAAATTCTAAATAGCCCTTAGAAAACGATTGGAGTTCTCATGAAATACATTTCAAATTCTCTTTATCAACTCTTTTTCTTCAATAAAAATTTTTATATGAATAGGTTTAAATATATTATTGATTCTTTCTAAGGATGATTGATATTAAGTTGATTAGAGAGAGTCCAGAATTAGTTAAGGAAAATATTAGGAAGAAGTTTCAAGATGAAAAACTGGTGCTTGTTGATAAGATTGTTAAGTTAGATATTCTGTGGAGGAAAGAGAAAAAGAAGGTTGATGATTTGAGGGCTGAGAGAAATAAGATTTCTGAAGATATTAATCGATTAATGAAAGTTGGAAAGAAAGGAGAGGCTAAGGGTTTGATTGTTAAAGCAAAGGAGATTCCTAATAAAATTAATAAGATTGAGGTAAAGGTTGAGAATATGGCTAAGGAAATTAAAGGAATGATGATGAAAATTCCTAATATGATTGATGCTTCGGTTCCTAAGGGGAAAGATGATTCAGAGAATGTTGAAGTTGGAGTTTTAGGTAAACCAAAAATTCCAAACTATAAAATTTTTAATCATACTGAACTAATGGAGAAACTTGGACTTCTTGATTTGGATAGTGCAAGAAAGACTTCGGGGACTGGGTTTTATTATTTGAAAGGCGACCTTGCGAGATTGCATTCGGCGGTTCTTTCGTTTGCTAGAGATTTTATGATTGAAAAAGGATTTGAATATTGTATTCCTCCATTTATGATTTGTAGTGATGTTGTTACTGGAGTTATGAGTTTTGAAGAGATAGATACAATGATGTATAAGATTGAAGGAGAGGATTTATATTTGATTGGAACAAGTGAGCATTCTATAATTGGAATGTTTAAGGAGAAGACATTGAGAAAGGGGGATATTCCGCAGATGTTGACAAGTTATTCTCCGTGCTTTAGAAAAGAAAAGGGAGCACATGGAATTGAAGAGAAGGGACTTTATCGAGTGCATCAGTTTGAGAAACAAGAGATGGTAGTTATTTGCGAGCCGGAAGAATCTTATAATTGGTATGAAAAAATGTTGAATATTACAGCAGAATTTTTTAAAAGACTTGAAGTTCCGATTCGAAAATTAGAATGTTGTTCGGGTGATTTGGGAGATTTGAAAGCAAAATCTTGTGATATCGAAGCGTGGTCTCCTAGGCAGAAAAAGTATTTTGAAGTTGGCAGTTGTTCAAACTTAACTGATGCACAAGCTCGGAGATTAGGAATTAAAATTAATGGTGGAAAGGGTAATTATTTTGCACATACATTGAATAATACTGTTGTTGCATCTCCGCGAACGTTAATCGCATTGATTGAAAATAACCAAAACAAAGATGGTTCAATTAATATTCCTAAAGTTCTCCAACCATATATGGGTGGAAAGAAAAAGATTGAGATAAAAAATTATAATTCTATAATTGCTTAATTTTCTTATCCATCTTCTTCGAGTAGTTCACCCACCTTATATTTTTATATCTATCTTTTAACTTTAAGAATCTCTTAAACCAAGAACTATATACCAGTCTTATTAGAAAATTTCTACAGTATCTCCGCACATGATTAATTACTTCTAAATTACTCCAAAAGATTTATAAATATAACCTATCTAATAGATAAGTATGAAAAGGGTCAAGATAATTGAAAAATCAACACTCATATTAAAAGGAATAAAATGTTTTGTCG
>JBDROH010000001.1:0-9679 GCA_043810285.1 archaeon | reverse complement strand
CGACAAAACATTTTATTCCTTTTAATATGAGTGTTGATTTTTCAATTATCTTGACCCTTTTCATACTTATCTATTAGATAGGTTATATTTATAAATCTTTTGGAGTAATTTAGAAGTAATTAATCATGTGCGGAGATACTGCTAATTATTTACACAAACCTCTATCATTTGGGACTCGCGTCCATTCAAAAAAAATCAACTTCGTCCAACCAATTACAGGCACCTTAAACAACGCCTTTCCAATAATTCTATCTTCTTCTATAACTTTCTCAGAAAGTAACTGTTTAGAATTTGTCTTATAATTATCTCCTTTCGTAGAATAGGTATCTTCAACTTGGATAACTCGATGAATTAATGGATTAGTAGTGCCTCCATTAAAAATAATCACATCCCCAATTTTAATATTATCTGCAGCAACGACAAAAATCATATCCCCTTTGTTAATACCATTCTTGAAATCCCAATCCGAAGTATCTTCTAATGTTATCCCATAATCTTCGTAAACTGAACTTTCAAATATCTTCTCAAATCCTGCCTCGTGGTGATACATCGAACAGCTCTCAACAATTACTAACGGTAAACTTGTCCCAGTTACAAAAGAAAGCCCAGAGAAAAAAACAAATTTTATAATAATAAATGCTAACAACAATGTAACAGCAAAAGAAATCCAACTGTCTTCATGCAAAAAATTCCAAAACTTTTCCCAATATCTCTTAAGATTGTTCATAGAAAATAAAAACAAATTCCCTTTATAATACTTTATCTTGTAATCAATTTATTTGTAAAATCTAGTTAGGTTTATACAAGCCAAAACTTCAGAAAACTTTATAAAGTATACACTTGATGTATACACATGTCAGATATATTTGATAACATCATCATTTGCAAAGATTGTGGGAAAAAAATGAAATCCTCGACGATAGAAAAAAATGGCTTTCATCTTAGAACGGTAAAATGCGAAGATTGTAGAAATCAAATTATCCACCCAGAAGATTTAAAAGAATATGGAGATTTTCAAAGCCTCAAGAAAAAAAACTTTCAAGTAAAACTTAGATATATAGGGAACAGTTACGCTGTATCAATCCCTCGAGAAATCATAGATTTCATGAACGAACAAGAGAAACACATGAACGAAATGGTCAATCTCTGTATGGAAGATTTCGGGAGGCTATCACTAAATTTCAAATGGTAAAGAAAAAAGAAGAATCAAACGGTACAATCAAACTAAGAGTTGTCGAAGCATTACAAGATGACGCATACAAGGGGGTAGTCCGAATTGACACAGATTTAATGAGAGAACTCCAAATTGAAAGAGGAGATATTATTTTTATAAAAGGAGGCAGAGAAACTTATTCTATTGTGGACAGAGCATACCCTGCAGATATGGGTGAAGAAATTATTCGAATGGACGGTATAGCTAGAAAGAATTCTAAGACTGGAATTGGAGAACAAGTAGAAATTAAAAAGGCAAGGATAAAAGAAGCAAAGAAAATAACAATTGCTCCCGCCCAACAAGGTATTCGGGTTCAAGGTGACCCTGAAAATTTTAAAAGAGGACTTTTAGGAAAGCCAGTTATAAAAGGAGACATAGTAGTTATGGGTGGAACTCAGCGTCGACAAGACATAATGTCAGAAGGATTCGGAGATCTATTCGGAGGAGATATGGGAGAAATTTTTAATCAAATGGGCTTTGGAGGAATGTCTGGAGGACTAACTCAGGTTAGGTTCGCAATTGTTTCAACAAACCCTCCCCAGCCTTGCATCATCACCGAAAACACAGAAATAATTCTAAGTCCTAAGGCTGTAGATATTTCAGAAGAATCAATTCCCCAAATAACTTATGAGGATATTGGAGGACTAAAAGAAGAAGTTAAGAAAGTTAGAGAAATGGTTGAGCTCCCATTGAAGCGACCAGAGATTTTCTCAAGATTAGGAATAGAACCTCCAAAAGGAGTCTTACTTTATGGACCTCCAGGAACGGGTAAAACTCTCTTAGCAAAAGCCGTCGCCAACGAATCCGAAGCACATTTCATATTACTAAACGGCCCAGAAATTATGTCCAAATTTTACGGAGAATCTGAAAAGAAAATTCGAGAGATTTTCGAGGACGCAGAAAAAAATGCACCTTCAATTATTTTCATAGATGAAATAGATTCTCTCGCACCAAAGCGAGAAGATACTGGTGGGGAGGTTGAGCGAAGAGTAGTTTCACAATTATTAACTATGATGGACGGATTAAAGTCTCGTGGAAAGGTCGTAGTTATAGGAGCAACAAATCGTCCTAATTCTCTAGACCCTGCACTAAGACGTCCAGGACGTTTCGACCGAGAAGTAGAAATCTCTGTTCCCGATAAGGCTGGAAGACTCTCTATTTTAAAAATTCATACTCGAGGAATGCCCTTAACAAACAAAGTAAATCTTGAGGAGTTAGCATCAAAGACCCATGGTTTTGTCGGAGCAGATATTAATTCCTTAGCAAAGGAAGCTGCAATGATTGTTCTCCGAAGAAACCTACCTAAATTTAATCTTGAAGAAGATGAAGAAATTCCTCAAAAAGTATTAGAGGAATTGAGAGTTTCACAAAAAGATTTTGATGAAGCATTAAAAGTCGTAAGACCTTCAGCAATGCGAGAAGTTCTTGTAGAAACTCCGAATACAAAATGGGAAGATATCGGCGGAATTGATGCAGTCAAACGAGATTTAAAAGAAGCAGTAGAATGGCCATTAAAATTTCCAGCATCATTTACACGAATGGGAATAAGCCCTCCAAAAGGCGTTTTACTTTACGGACCTCCTGGGACAGGTAAAACTCTTTTAGCTAAGGCAGTAGCCAACGAATCCGAAGCAAATTTCATTCAGGTAAAAGGTCCAAGTTTATTGAGTATGTGGGTCGGGAAATCCGAAGAAGGAATTAGAAAAATATTCGAGCGGGCAAGACAAGTTTCACCATGCATAGTTTTCTTTGACGAGATAGATTCCCTTGCAGGAAAGCGAGGACAATCATACGGAGGTGGAGCGAAAGTAACTGAAAACGTTCTCAATCAATTGCTAGCAGAAATGGATGGGATAGAAAATCTTACAAATGTTATCGTTATCGGAGCAACAAATAGACCTGATATGTTAGACCCAGCGCTAATGCGTCCAGGACGTTTCGACCGAATTGTCTATGTTCCAGTTCCAGAAAAAGAAGGAAGATTACAAATATTAAAAATCCACACAAAGAACATGCCTCTTAACAAATCAGTAAATTTAGATAAATTAGCGGAGGAAACAGAAGGGTATACCGGAGCAGATATTGAATCATTAGTAAGAGAAGCGGCGATGCTCGCACTTCGAGAAGACATTGAAACAAAACAAGTTACAAAAGAATTTTTTGACAAAGCAATGGAGAAAGTTTTACCGTCAGTATCAAAGTCAGACCAACAAAGATATCAACAAGTAGAATCAAGGTATCTCAAGAGTGCGAGAGCAGCTTTAGGAGATGGTTCTAGAAGTTATACTGGCTAGAGATAATTTAAACTAAACACAAATATAATAAAATGACAAAAGAAAAGACAAAAGAAAATAAAGAAACTGATTATGTAGAACAGTTGCAAAGATTACAAGCAGAATTCGAGAATTTCAGAAAGAGAATGGAAAAAGAAAAATCACATTTTTTAAAAAATGCCAATGAAAGTTTAATTGTTAAATTATTGGGAATTTTAGATAATTTTGAATTAGCATTAGAACATTTAGACGACAAAGGTATAAACATGATTTATTCAGAATTATACAACATTTTAGAAAATGAAGGATTAAAGACAATCAAAGCAGAGGGGAAATTTGATCCAAGAATCCACGAAGCATTAATTCAAGAAGAAGGAGAAGAAGATGAAAAAATAATTGAGGAACTTTTAAAAGGCTATACGCTAAACGATAAAGTTATAAGGCCTTCAAAAGTCAAAATAACTAAAATAATGGAGAAAAAAAATGAGTAAAATTATTGGAATAGATTTAGGAACGACGTTCTCAGCGGTAAGTGTACTTGAAGGAGGAAAACCAAAAATTATTCCAAATACCGAGGGGAACAATACTACTCCTAGTGTAGTCTCAATTAAAGGAGATGAAGTTTTAGTTGGTGAAATTGCCCGGAGACAAGCTATCGCTAATCCAAAAAACACGATTAGAAGTATAAAGAGATTAATGGGTAAAAAGCAAAAAACAGAAATTGATGGTAAAGAATATACTCCCGAACAAATCTCTGCAATGATTTTAAGAAAATTAAAAAAAGATGCAGAAGAATATTTAGGACACGAAGTTAAGGAAGCGGTAATAACTGTTCCAGCTTATTTTGGAGATGCTCAAAGACAAGCGACAAAAGATGCAGGAGTTATAGCAGGATTAGATGTTAAAAGAATTATTAACGAACCTACCGCCGCCGCATTAGCTTATGGTTTAGAAAAATCAAACGAACACACAATACTAGTTTTCGATTTTGGCGGAGGAACCTTCGACGTTTCTGTTCTAGAATTAGGAGACGGAGTATTTGAAGTAAAATCTACTAGTGGAGATAGTAAACTTGGTGGAGATGATATCGACGAAATTATAATTGAATACTTATCTAAGGAATTCAAAAAAGAAAACGGATTTGATTTAAGAGAGGATTTAGTAGCATTACAACGACTTAAAGATGCAGCTGAAAAAGCAAAAATAGAACTAAGCTCAACGCAAACTACAAAGATAAATATACCTTATGTAACTGCAACCCAGTCTGGACCAAAACATTTAGATATCGAATTAACACGAGCTAAATTTGAAGAAATTTGTGCACCTATCTTCGAGAAACTTAAAGCACCTACAAAACAGGCAATCAAAGATTCCAAGTTGGATAAGATTGATAAGATTATTTTAGTCGGAGGAAGCACGAGAATACCGAAGGTTCAAGAAATTGTAAAAGAGATAACTGGATTAGTTCCGGATAAATCTGTTCATCCCGACGAGGCTGTATCTTTAGGTGCAGCTATTCAGGGAGGTATTATTGGAGGAGATGTGAAAGATATTTTATTATTAGATGTTACACCATTAACATTAGGAATTGAAACTCTTGGAGGAATTAAAACTCCATTAATAGAAAAAAATACAACTATTCCAACAAAAAAGAGCCAGGTCTTTTCTACAGCTGCAGATAATCAACCGGCAGTGACCATAAATGTTTTACAAGGAGAAAGAGAAATGGCTGCAGACAACAAATCCTTAGGAAGATTCGACCTATCAGGAATACCTCCAGCACCAAGAGGTATACCACAAATAGAAGTAACATTTGATATTGACGCAAATGGAATTGTAAACGTCTCCGCTAAAGATTTAGGAACTGGAAAAGAACAAAAAATAACTATCACTGGTGGCTCTGGATTAGACAAGGGAGAGATAGAAAAAATGGTTAAGGATGCGGAAAGATTCAAAGAGGAAGATGAGAAAAAAAGAAAAAAAATCGAGATTAAAAATAATGCAGAATCCCTAATTTATTCTACTGAGAAAATGTTAGAAGAATACAATAAAAAAATCGAAAAAGAAACTTTAGAAAAAATCGAAAAAGAACTGAAAGAACTGAAAGAACTAATGACTGAAGATGATGTGGAAAAAATCGAAAAGAAGTTAAAAGAAGTTCAAAAAATATCTCAAGAAGTAGGTGTAAAAATGTATCAGCAAGCCGCAACAGAACAAGCTTCAAAAAAAGAAGGAGAAGCAAAAGATGAAAATTCCGAAGAAAAAATAGTTGATGCTGAAGTAGTTGACGATAGTGAAGAAGAAAAAGCTGAGGATAAAAAATAGATATTTATTTTCATTTTGAAAAATAGATAAGTAGAATTATGGCAAAAAAAGATTATTATGAAATTCTTGGAGTCGATAAAGGCGCAGATAAAGAGACTATAAAAAAAGCTTATAAAAAATTAGCATTAAAATATCATCCCGACAGAATTTCAGAAGACAAAAAAGAAAAATATGAAGAAAAATTTAAAGAGATAAACGAAGCATATACTACTTTAGGCGACGAGAAAAAAAGACAACAATATGACTCTGTCGGACATAATGCTTTTAATCAAGGTTCTGGAGATTCAGGATTTGGAGGCTTTAGTAACTTCGGTGGAGATAATCTTTCAGATATTTTCAGAGATTTATTTGAAGGTCATTTTGGAGGAGGTTCATCTCGAAGAACACATAATGTAAACGTCGGTGATGATTTACAATATAGATTAACAATTGATTTTGAAGAGGCTGTGTTTGGATGCGAAAAAGAAATTGAAATTAGGAAAGATATTTCATGTGAATCTTGTGGAGGAACTGGCGCTAAGGACAAAAAACTGGAAAGATGCGATAAATGTCATGGAGAAGGAAGAATCGAAGTTAATCGAAGGACTCCGTTTGGTATCTTCCGTCAGGTGATAACCTGTGATGAATGTAATGGGGCTGGAGAAATTCCTAAACATAAATGTCAACATTGCAATGGTCAAGGAATTGCACATGAAAAAATTAAAATTAAAATTAAAATTCCTCAAGGAATCGATAATGACCAAATGATAAAGGTTGAAGGAAAAGGAAACGCAATCAAAAATGGGAGAAATGGAAATTTATTTATTGTGATTCATATAAGGCCCCATAAAGTTTTCAAGAGAGATGGCGACGATGTATATATGGATTTTGAGATAACCTTTTCTCAGGCAGCGTTAGGTTGTAAGATTTCTATTCCAACGTTGAGAGGAACAAAAAAGATTAAAATAGCTTCGGGAACAGAATCAAGAACAATAATCCGATTAAAAGAAGAAGGAATTGAAAATGTTAATGGATACAGAATCGGTGACCAATTCATTAATTTAAAAATAAAAACTCCTAAAAAACTGACTAAGAATCAGAAAAAATTATTTGAAGAATTAGCTAAATTAGAAGAGTAAAATTTTATCCAGTCGTGCATCTAACATTCCCATCCGTAATGATAAAAGTATTTTCTGCTTGACTCACCGGTGCCTTGCTCTTCTCAATCAACATAGGATACTCGTGCAAAATACCACTCCTAACTAACATCTCCAAAATATATCTTAGCTTACTAAAACCTTGCTTCTCTAACCATCTCAAACAAAACGGTCGCGACTTATAATTCTCCTTAATAAATTTCAAAACTTCCCGAGCATCTCTATCTCGCACAGGTTCATTAGATTGCAAAACATAAATTCCTCCAGCATTACCTTCGTAGATATCTCCAACACCTGTCGTGACAAAAGGTTCAATCGCAAATGCATCTTCCAACTCAACCCGATTATCATTCCGATAATTTGAAATAGTCAACCCTGCGTGAATATTATCTTGGTCAAGCGAGTGCCCCGACAAACTCTTAATCATCACAAAACTAGAATTATTATTTTTATTCCATTTTTCTAAAGTTTCCTGAGCAATATTACCAACCTCACGAACCTCAACACCAGGTTTAACAACATCAGTTATATTCGACAAAACCTTTTCGTTCAACTCAATCATTCCTTTAAACTTCCCATCCTCGGTCAAATCAATCGAGAAAGCCGTATCAGCAATATAGCCATCAACACAAACACCAATATCAATTTTCAAAATCCCCTCAGCGACAGTCTCATCATCTTTAGTAGGAGTATAATGTGCCGCAATCTCATTCAACGACAAATTAACAGGAAACGCAGACTCGCCACCAAGTTCATCAATCTTCGCATCAATAGCCTCGGCAATATCAATAAGTTTCATCCTAGGTTTAACGATATCCCTAGCAAATTCCTTAACTTCTTTAGCAATCTTTCCAGCTTCAATGTATGATTCAAGTTCTGATTTTTTCATGATACATTAAAATTTTTAAGCTAATTAAACTTTGCGGGATTGAACAAAAAGATTTTCTTATTGGGATTAATCTCTTAAATAACTTGACTCTTCCGTCTCCTCTCCTTCGGCAAAAACCCATACAACATTTTCCCTTCATCACCAATCTTTCCCATCCCCACAAAATCTTTTCCATCCACAGATTTCACTGAAACAAAACCATCACTAATCTTTCCAACTTGTTCTTTTTCCAATTCAATATCTTTTCCAGAAAACCAATCCTTTTCTTGTGAACCAGCAGGATCATGCCCATTTTGAGCCTCTTCCGTTAAAATAAAAATCCTTTCAGTTAACTGCTCCTTCCAAATGTGCATACCATCAAGACTTAACCTTACATCTCGCACACCACTCCGATTAATCATATCCTTCCCGACGTAAAGCCCAACTCCTTCAATCGGCAAAAGCCTCCAAATTTCCATAATCTCTTCCGTCGACAAATTCCCCGAATAAGCTCTAATTCGCTCAGTCCCAGTTCTAATCAATAATTCAGGAATCTTCTTAATCCCTAAATCTGCAAGCCCGGCAATAAACTTTTTTTTCTTTGCTCTATCTAAAATTTGTATTTTCATCTTCTTTCCCCCTTAATCCCATTACTAACCTTCCGAATCTTCCCAACAAAAAACCCGTCGGTATCATTATCTTGTGGATACAACCTTAAACATTTCTTAACCTCTCCAGACAATTCCTTCCCTTCCCATTCAGTTACCCCACACCTAAATTTTAATGGCAAAATAATCTGTTCAATCTCCACATCAAAATTTCTAATCAAATAATCAACAATCATTTCATTTTCCTCAGGTGCCAAAGTGCAAGTTGAATAAACCATCGTCCCCCCAATTTTCAGAATCTTAATAGCTGATTCAATCAATCTCTTCTGCGTCCCAGCAATTTTCTTAATCATATTAGGATTCCACATCTGAAACGTCTTCGGAGATTTCCGTAATGTTCCCTCTCCAGAACAAGGAGCATCAACCAAAATCTTATCAAATCTAAATTGAGTATTCTTAAAAAATTTCTCACAAAGTGCAACACCCTCTTTCCGAGTAACAATTGTATTCATAACTCCACATCTTTCCAAATTAGAATTTAAAATCCCAATCCTGCCCAGACTAATCTCATTCGCAATAATCGTCCCACCATTTTCCATCATTGCAGCCGCTTGCGTTGTTTTACTCCCCGGACTAGAACACAAATCTAAAACAAAATCTCCAACCTCCGGCCTCAAAACCAACATAGGCAACATAGACGAAATCTCCTGAACATAATAATATCCCAACAAATGCTCCTTAGTTTTCCCAACCTCGCCAGGTTCCAAATCAGATTCAACAACCATAACTTCAGGAAACTTCTCAAACGGTTGCTTCAACTTCCAACCATAATTTTCTAATCTAGTCTTCAACTCTTCAACCGAAATTTTCAAAGTATTACATCTTATAGAAACCGGAGTCTTAGTATATGCAATTTCGAAAAATTTTTTAGCTTCAGCCTCGCCAAGCAAGGTCTCAATTCTCTTAACAAATCCTTCTTTCGGAGGGAACTTCTCTTTCAAATATCGCGAATAGTCTTCTTTCTTGCTCATATAATAAATTGTCTGGGAGGCTTTTTATAGTTTTAATTTCTAAATAAAATATTAAATTCGTTAGTCGACTTTTCTTAATCTCAATCCAGTATCTCCGCACATGATTAATTACTTCTAAATTACTCCAAAAGATTTATAAATATAACCTATCTAATAGATAAGTATGAAAAGGGTCAAGATAATTGAAAAATCAACACTCATATTAAAAGGAATAAAATGTTTTGT